>NZ_JAGWCS010000196.1:0-5406 GCF_020657705.1 Clostridioides sp. ZZV15-6598
GATATTAGGATATCTATATATAGAAGATACAAAAAATCTTCTTATATCAGAGGCAGAAGTACATATAAAAGAAGTTGCAACACAAGGTTCTCAATTAGCACAAAGACAAATTGAAAAAGATTTAGATATTTTAAATATTTTTTCAAGTTATTATACTTCAAATCCAAACATGTCTAATGACGAAAAAATAAAAAAGCTTTTAGATGAAATGGAAAACCAAAAATTTTATACTATGGCAATTGTTGATATAAATGGGAATGCAGAAAATACTAAGGGTAATAAGTTTTCTGTTAAAGATAGAGAATTCTTCGAAAATTCAATTAATGGCAAAGAGTATGTTTCAAGTCCATATGTTGATGAAGTAAATAAGTCTGTAAAAAAGGTTACTATCTCAGTACCAATATTAAGTAATGATAAAGTAGTTGGAGTTTTATATTGTACTTATAATGTTAATACTCTAATGAAACTTATAAATGTATCTTTTTATGAAAATAATAGTATATCTTATGTTGTAAAAAATAATGGGACAGTTATACTTCATCCTCAACAAGATAGATTATCAAAGAATATTTATGAATTGTTAAAACAGGATAATGATATTGAAGATGTAAATCAATTAAAAAAACAATTAGAAGAAAATAAAACAGGTGCAGCAATCTTAAATATGTCAGGAGAAAGACGATACCTAGGATATGCTACTATGGATAATGAGAAGAGCAAAGAGAATTACATAAAGGATTGGAACTTGATTTTTTCAATTCCAGAAAGTGTTATATTCCGTAATTCTGAGCAAATTATTAAGAGAGCTGTATATGCAGTGTTATTGATTATATTTGTGTTTATTGCAATTATTTTCTATATAATGTACATAAAAAAATCTAATGAAAAAGAAATATTAAGTTTAGCATATGAAGATAGAGTCACACATATAGGAAATCAAAATAAATTTTATAGAGAATGTAGTAAGCATCTTTTAAATAAACCATCTTTAAATTATATTATAGTATATTTTGATATTGATAATTTTAAAATGATTAATGATACTTTTGGATATGAATTTGGTGATAATCTATTAATTACTATAGCAAGAGCTTTAAAAGAGGAATTAACAGAAGGTGAAATATATGCACGGCTTTCAAGTGATTATTTTGCTATTTTCTGTGAATATAAAAATGGAAGAAATAAAATTATAAAAAAACTTGATAGTATACGAAGTAATATTGAAAATAATCTAAATACAGTATTTGAAATTTCTCTTTGTGTGGGTATTTACTTCGTAGAAGAAGGAGAAGTAGATGCTCAAAAGGCTGTGAATAAAGCCAACATGGCAAGGTCTGTTGCCAAAGGTAAAAATATAAACTATGCTATTTATAATGAAGATGTTAGAAATAAGCTTAGTGAAGAATCTATAATTTTAGATGATATAAAAACAGCATTAGTAAAGAATCAATTTGAAGTTTATTATCAACCTAAGTTTTCACTTGTAAATGGTGAGATGATAGGAAGTGAAGCACTGATAAGATGGAATCATCCTGAACATGGGTTTATAAGTCCAGCTATATTTATTCCAATAGCAGAAAAAAGTCAATTGATTTTAAAAATAGGTAGATTTGTATTTGAAAGAGTCTGTAGCGATTTATCTAAATGGGAAAAACAAGGTAAAAAATTAGTACCAGTTTCAGTAAATTTATCTAGGGTTGAGTTATATCAACCAGATATTGTAAAATTTATCAATAGTACTATCCAAACATATAACATACATTCAAGTTTAATTGAATTGGAGATAACAGAAACTGTAGCTATTAATGAATTAAATATATTAAAGAGTGTTTTAAATGAATTAAGGAAGTATGGATTTTCAATTTCTATGGATGATTTTGGGACAGGTTATTCCTCTATTAGTTGTCTAAGGGATATGCCAATTGATGTATTAAAATTAGATAAATCTTTTCTCAATGGTATTGAAAATGATGAGAAAAGTCGTAATATAGCAAAGTCTATAGTATCTCTAGCAAAATCATTAGATTTAATTGTAATTATAGAAGGTGTTGAGAGTAAGAAACAGGCTGAGTTAATGAAACAATTTGGATGTGATTTAGTTCAGGGGTTTTATTTTGCAAGACCAATGCCAGTTCAAAATTTTATGGAATTACTTTAAAAGTAAAATTTAATTTTTTATATAAAACACTATTATAGATGCTTGGATTTAATAAATGCTTGCTAGATAATTAGTGTTTTTTATTTTGTAAGATTTATATATGAGGAAAGTAATTACCTTTTACAAAAATCTGTTAAAAATAAATTATTTTAAATATAAATATGTTATTAACAAAAGAATAGTACTATAATGTATAGATGATAAAGAACTTAACTAAAAATTTAATGTATAGGAGTTGTTTGAGTATGATAGATATAAGCATTGATAAAAAACTTAAGGACAAATGGCCTGATGCAAAATTAGGATGTATCCAAGCAAAAGTAGTAGTAAATAAAAGCTCAGAAAAGTTAATAAATGGGATAAATGAGTTTTGTGATATTTTAAATCAAAAGCTAGAAATTGAAGATATTACGAAATTGGATAAGATTAAAGATGCAAGAGATGCATATAAAGAACTTGGCAAAAATCCAAGTAGATATAGAACGTCTTCAGAAGCATTAGTTAGAAGAATTGTTCAAGGGAAGGGTCTATATACAATAAATAATATAGTTGAAATAAATAATCTAATATCTATAAAATCATTATATCCAGTTGGTACATATAATGTAAGTAAATTACATCCACCAATATGTTTTACTGTAGGTGATGAAGGCGAGCAGTATAAAGGTATTGGAAAAGAGTTGATAAATATAGAAAATCTACCTATATTATCTGATTCATTAGGTAAATTTGGAAGTCCAACTAGTGATTCTGAGAGAGCTATGATAACAACAGATGCGAATGAAATACTAATTTGTATATTTTCATTTAGTCCAGAATCAGATATTGAAGAGTACTTTGGATATTCTAAGGATTTACTTAAAGAATATGCAGATGGAAAGGACATAGAAACTAAAATAATTAAATAATAATTATATAAAATGTATATAACAACGTTATGTTAAGTTGGAGACTAATATATAAGAATGAATCAAAAAAGGAAACTAACAAGATATTAGTTTCTTTTTTTGAAAATAGTAGTTTAATGTCACAAAAATAGACAGATAGCCACACTGATGCTTAAAAGTATGGTAATATATTATTATAGCAGAGGTTATATTTAAGGGATTTTGAAAGGGGGCATTGACAATAAGCATTTTATCTGAAAGATAAATTGATATCATGTAAATAACTCTATCTTCAAAAATATAAATTAATAATATAATAGTTTGGGTATATAGAAGAAATAAGGTTTTTTAAAACTAGTAAAGTACATAGGTAATTATAATGAAGAAAGGATTTAGTTATGATTGAAGGAAAAGAGGCAAAACAAGAAAGTGGGCAAAAAAATCTAAAAGTTAAGATAGCTATAGTAGCAGGTGTTTTGATTGTAGCTTATATAGGGATGGCAATCTTTTTTAGAAATCATTTTTACTTTGGTACAACTATTAATGGTGTGAAAGCGTCAGGAAAGACAGTTGAACAAGTAAATGATTTATTAACATCAAGTACTAATTCTTATACTTTAAGTCTAGAGGAAAGAAACAATAAAAAAGAACAAATAAAAGCAAAAGATATAGACTTAAAATTTACACCAGATGATAAGGTTCAAAAAATAAAAGATAGCCAAAGTTCATTTGGATGGATTGGTGGAATATTTAAATCTAAAGAGTATAATAATATGGTAACTCTTTCATATGATAAAGATTTACTAGAAAAAGGGTTTAATGCTTTATCTTGTTTTGATAGTAAAAACGTTGTAGAGCCTAAGAGTGCATACCCTAAGTATGATAGCAGTAAAAATGCTTATGTTATAGTACCAGAGGTACTTGGAAACAAAGTAAAAAAAGATGATTTTTATAAACTAGTACAAAAATCAATTAATTCTGGTGTTACTTCTGTTTCTTTAGAGGAAAATAAAGTATATGAAGCTCCAAACAATACAAAGGATTCAGAAAAGTTAAAAGAAGCTATTAAGACATTAGATAAATATGTTGGTGTAGTTGTTACATATGATTTTAGTGACCGTAAGGAAACTTTAGATGGTTCTGAGATTAATAAGTGGTTAAAAGTAGACTCAGAAAAAAATTATGACATAACTTTCGATAATGATGTGATGGTAGAGTATACAAGAGGATTAAGCAAAAAATATAGTACTTTTGGAGATTCAAGACCATTTAAAACTGCAACTGGTAAAGAGATTACTATTTCAGGTGGAATTTATGGATGGTTGATAGATAAAAAGAAAGAAGCTGAAGCTTTAGTTGATGTTGTAAAAGCTGGCAAAAATGTTACGAGAGAACCTATATACATGCAAAAAGCTGTATCTCGTAATAAAGATGATATTGGTAATACATATGTTGAGATTAGTCTTTCCGACCAACACATGTGGTTCTTTAAAAATGGAGAAATGCTTGTATCAACAGATGTTGTAACTGGAGATTTAGGTAGAGGGTTTGCTACACCATCAGGTATATATCCTCTTAACTATAAAGCTAGAAATGTTTCTTTAACTGGTCAAGGCTACAGTTCACCTGTAAGCTATTGGCTTCCATTTAATGGAAATATAGGAATTCATGATGCTACTTGGAGAGGTTCTTTTGGTGGAGGGATATATAGGTCATCAGGTTCACATGGATGTGTAAATACACCTTTTTCTAAGGCAAAGAAAATATATGAAAATATAGAACCAGGTACACCAATTATTTTATACTAGTAAATATACTGTTTATAACGATTAAGTGAAGTCATCTTAGTTTTTTTTAAGATGGCTTCTTTTTTATATAGAAAGGAATGTATATAATGAATGAAAAATTAATTAAAATCTTAGATGAAGCAAAGAAAGATTCAGAGTTTAAGAAAGAGATTATGGAAACAAGAAAACAACGTGATGTTATGGATTCATTTTGTAAAGTAGTTACATCTAGAGGATATGATATAACAATAGGTGAACTTTTTTCTATAGGAGAAGAATATACATCCAATCTTCTAAAAAGCGTAAATGGAGGAGCTGCATATCCTATTGAAAATTGGAGTGATTGGTTCGAGGATTTTTTCATCATGTTGGCGAATATATAATATATAAACCAATTAGTGATATTATCTATTTAAAGTTAAGAAAATAATTGAGAGATTAAAATATTTAAAAATAAGTGTAAATTTTATCAATCTTAAAAAAGGATTAACTTATCTCTAATAAATTTAGAAAAAATTAAACTAAAATAAGCTGACAAAAATCGATATGAGCTAATGACTGTATCTTATAAACA
>NZ_JAGWCS010000197.1:0-5275 GCF_020657705.1 Clostridioides sp. ZZV15-6598
AAAAAAAACTGCTGTAAATTTTATATATTGGTCATCTTTAACAATAACTCAAATGTAAATTCGTAAAGTAGATTCCAAGAGTATTTAACGCTAAATTTTGACATATTAATAACATATTTATTCTTCTAACAAAAAATTCACAAATATAAAAAATAAAATTTTCAAAAAAATTATAATTTTCAAAAAAATAAATTGACATATATAAAAAAATTATGATAACCTAATAAAAAGGGGGCAATGATTATGGAAAACAATTTAATTACAGCTAAAAGCAATAATATTGAATTATCACAAAAGAAATTATTTAAAGTCAATTTACAGATAGGTGTAGACTTTACACTTTTGTCAAAATCACTTAAAGCCTTTTATAAAAAAGAAGAAGATTTTTATTGCATTGCTCTTGCACCATGCAATGTATCTGATGAAAAAGCAAGTAAGAAGATAAATATTTCTGATATGATAAAAGAAATTAATACTTTAATTGAAAGTGTAACTGATAAAAGCGAACTTTTAAGTGAAGAAATATTTACAAATAATTTATCAGAATTTTACGACGAATCTTTAGATAACATTTATATAGAGTTAAGACAAGCATATCTATATCTTAAGAAGAACACAAACAATCTTGATATAGAAAACTCCATTGAATATGTATTCGATGTCAGTATAAGTAATGAAACAAAAACAAAAGAAAATCCACTAATTAACTTTAATTCACTTTCTTTAGTTGTATGGAGTGGTGAAACAAATAATATCTTACATCAAATGAACATTTTAGACTTAGAAAATATTCACTCCTATCTTTCAGAAAACAATGCAAATATGACTCTTTATCAAGATGATAATCTCGAATATGAAGTTAATGAAAACAATGAAACTATAAGAAAAAATAACATAGATATAATTGAACAAATGCTTATACTTCCAGATAATTCAGATTATGATAAAGATGAAGTCGAAAACATGAAAAGCAGACTTTCAAATATAAATGGAAAATATCTACAAACACTTAAAGAAAAAGATATAATTATAAAATTAATAAATTCAAATTTAACTGATGAACCAGAATTTAGTGATTTAAAACACCAATTACCTCCGTGTTGGGTAAGATCAGGTAAAACTTGGAAAGATGTACCTGGTGTATATAGAAACAACTCTATTGTAGCTAAAATAGGTTATAGTAACCCTAGTTACGCAAATGTTCATTCAGCTAAAAATTTGGAATTACATGAAACTGCACATGCTATAGATAAAAATGTTTTAAACAAAAAATCAAATTCAGAAGAATTTATGGAAGTGTTTACTCAAGAAAGATATAAACTTTATGACCCTAAACAAGTTGCACATGCATATATTAGTAAATTCCCAGAAGAATTTTTTGCAGAATCATTTGTGCATTATTATCTTGATGAAGATTCAAAAAATATATTAAAAGAAAATTGTCCTTTAACATATAATTTTCTTGAAAAATTAGAACTAAGCTATGAAATACATTAATACTTAATAACATATTTCTATTTAATAAATTACTCTTTATAAAAGACTTTTTGATATTTATGTTATAATATTTCTAATGGTTATATTTTAAAATAGTTTATGTAACCCATAATTTAAATAAATAATAAAAGGATGAAGAGTTATGAAATTAAACAGAAATGATGCTTGTTGGTGTGGAAGTACTAAAAAATATAAAAAATGTCATATGGATATAGATAATAAAATAAATTCATTCGCTCAGCTAGGTCATATTGTACCTACTCATGACATCATAAAAAATGCAACACAAATTGAAGAAATTAAAAAAAGTGCTGTAATAAACACAAAGATTTTAGATTATATTTCAGATAAAATTAAAGTGGGAATATCTACAGAAGATATAAATGAATTAGTTCACAACTTTACACTAGAAAATGGAGCTATTCCTGCACCACTAGATTATAATGGTTTTCCTAAAAGTGTATGTACATCAATAAACAATGAGGTTTGTCATGGTATCCCAAGTAAAGACATTATATTAAAGGATGGAGATATTATAAATGTAGATGTTTCTACTATTTTTAATGGATATTACTCAGACGCTTCAAGAATGTTTATGGTAGGAAATGTTAAGGAAAATGCAAAACAATTGGTTCAAGTTACTAAAGAATGCATTCAAAAAGGTCTTGAAGCTGCTAAACCATGGAGATTCTTGGGTGATATAGGTGATGCTATTAATTCTTATGCAAAAGAAAATGGATATTCTGTTGTTAGAGAAATTGGTGGGCATGGAGTTGGACTAAGTTTTCATGAAGACCCATTTGTAAGTTATGTTTCTAAAAAAGGAACTGAAATGCTGTTGGTTCCTGGAATGATATTTACGATAGAGCCTATGGTAAATGAAGGTACTGATGAGATTTTTGTCGATGAAGAAAATGATTGGACTATCTATACAAAAGATGGTAAATTATCTGCTCAATGGGAGTGCATGGTTTTAGTTACAGAGACAGGAATTGAAATTTTAACTCAATAAAATATAAAAGCCTATAAAGATTGAGTTTTCAATCTTTATAGGCTTTTATTTTGTTAATGCACATCTATTGCATCAACTGGACAGCTTTCTCTAGCTTCTTTTGCTGATTCTTCAGCATCACTTGGTATTTCATCAACTATAACATGTGATTTTCCATCATCAGCCATGTCAAATACTTCTGGACATATTGATGGACATAATCCACAACCTATACAAGTATCTTGATTAACATTTGCTTTCATAATAAAAACCTCCTAGACGTTACAAATTTTAAATTTTGTTTACCAAAGATTGGCGAACTAAAACTTTGACCTTCAGTTCTTTTTTATTATGTCCTCAAATTTGAAAAAAATACCTTTTCAAAATAAATTTTATAAAATTTATTTTATAGTTGTGTTATGATTATTTTTCTTTATAATCTGATAAAACCTCGTCTATTACATAAAACTTAATCTGTTATTTCTGTTATTTCTATATTTTCTAATGCCCTATAAAACATATTAGTATCACATTAGTATCATAGTCTTTACTACATATCTTTTTTATTTCTACAATGTCCTCTATTTCTCAATCTAATTTCATTCTTTTATTATAATCTTTTTATGAGCTATCATGTTGTAGTTATGTTTAGCAGTTTTAAATGTATCTACAAAGGGCATTATAATGACACTATTTATAAGTGTTAGCTCATCATAATGTAAGGTTCCTTTTCCTATATAAAAGTCATTTAACTTCTTTATATCTATATTGGTTAAAATAGATACTGTGTCCATTGAGAATTTATATTCATCTATAAGATAGTATAAATCTCCTATATAATTCTTTGCAACCTCATCCTCTTTAAAAAAATTAATCTCTCCTGTATGCAAAGTTACTTCCATCTAATAATTTCCTCCTATTATACTTTTTCATTTGTATCCTTAATAGTAAAATAAAAATCAAATTCACAACCAAGTATTTCTGCAAATTCTCTAATTTCTTTTTCTGTAAAATTATCTCTTGAAAATTTATTTGAAAGATTTTGTCTTGTTTGTCCTGTTTTTTCTGCTAGCTCACCTATAGTCATATTTTTTCTTTTTAGTATTATTTTTATCTTTTCTCCAAATGAAATTGACATTATAACCACCTCACTTTTCTATATACAATTATACACTATATAGTTTCCTTTATCTATATTCAATTTACAAAGAAAACTATTTAATTTCATTTTTATATTTACAAACGACACTTTATAGTGTATAATAAACTTAACAAATGGAGGTATTTAAAAGTGCATAGAGGAGGGATAGGAATGTGTTTTAAGACTTATATACTTAAAAGAGTTCTAAGTAACAAACAACTGGAGATAACTCGAAGTTTTGACTTAGATAATCTCATTTGTACTGCAACAGAGATTTTGAAAGATAATGAGATAGATTTGATAATTACTGATGAAGTAAATAATGTTGTTTGGAAAAATGAAAAAAGCACTCCCCAACATGAGAATGCTTAATTGCAACTATAGAAGTGTACTGCGAATACACTTCTATTTTTTTTATTATATCATATAATTTATGTTGTTAAAAAGAGCTATTTAAATCAATTTTAAGATGCGTTGAGTAATATTCTTGATAGTTTTATACATTAATGAATTTCGTTCGTTTTATTATTACAATATGTATCGCATTTCATTATATCTAATTATAATATATAAAATTTATCTCATATACTTAATTTATATTAAGTTTTATTATATGTATTCTTAAGTTTTACTATATGTTTTATTAATATTTAGTATAGTTAATTCTTAAGAATTATATTCTACAATAATAATATATATCTTTGATATAACTAATTTAAAATGGAGGTATTTTATGAAACTAAGAAATCCAAAGATTAAGAAATTGTTATCAGTAGCATTATTAGCAGCTCTTGTAGGCATACCTATCGGACAAACAGCCAATGCAATGGAAATTTCAAATAACATCCCAAGTTATATAGAAAATAATCCAACAACAATAGAAGACTTGGAAATCAATGACTCTCAATTACCTAAACCAGGCACAGTTACATACATAGATATGAATAAGCTAATTAAAAATCTTAAGGAAAACGGTATTAATACTACTCTTATTGAAAATGAATTATATTATAGAAAATCTGGAACAAATAAAATAGTTTGGACTAAGACAGGCTTTGATTTATATCTTTCTAAAGGGGTTGCATTAACTTTAGCTGGTGCTGGTACAGGGGTTGCAGGTCTTTTGGCTGGCGCCATTCCTGGTATAGGACAGTATCTTGCCGCTGCTATAGTTGGAGCAATTACAATGCATCTTGGGTCAAATATAACATCTGGAAAAATCTTTAAATTTAAGAAAATGCGTTATAATAAAGGTGGGGCTTATGTAACCAAATACTACTTACAATCTGTAAGAAATCAATAGGTGATAAAATGATTATAAAATATCTACTTTTTGCAATTGTCTCAGCATTAATTTTATTCTTTTCTAATAAAGTATTTCAACTAAGTAAATTACACAAGTTCATTATATTGTTTGTTTCATTTTTTATACTGACTTTTGTAGCATCATTCATTAGTAGATAAAAAAATAAGATGGTGGGGTTAACTTACCGTCTTTTTCTAATTTAATATTTGTAATATTTTAGATACTCTTTAACATTGTATTGCTGATATACTTTGTTTAATAAAAGCAAATCTAATATAAATTGGTGATTATATTACAAAGGAGGTATCTACTATGAATTTTGGGAATATCAATCTTATAC
>NZ_JAGWCS010000198.1:0-5220 GCF_020657705.1 Clostridioides sp. ZZV15-6598
TATGTGATTATTATATTATATTTAACCCAATTCTTAAATTTAAGTAGTTTTTTACACAACTAATAAAAGTAAATAAAATACATGACTTTAGATAATTGTTAACTATTAAAATTAAATTTTATTGTTAATAAAATTTAAAGAATACGATTAAATATACATTTTGATAATCACCTCCAACATTTTCCTTCCTATATATTATAACAAAATACATACTTTGTAAATACATAAAAAAAATAGATAAGATTATACCTTACAAAATATAATCTTATCTACCTAGTTTATTTTATATTTATCTCATAACGATACTAATATTTTAAAGTAAATTCTTACTACATTGCTTCATCTTCTTCAAATTGAGAATTGTAAAGATTAGCATAGAATCCACCTTTCTTTAGAAGTTCCTCATGATTTCCTTGTTCAACTATGTCTCCTTCATTCATGACAAGAATCATATCAGCATCACGTATAGTTGATAATCTATGTGCTATAACAAAGCTTGTTCTACCTTCCATAAGATTATCCATAGCTTTTTGAATTAATACTTCTGTTCTAGTATCAACAGAACTTGTAGCTTCATCCAATATTAAGATTTTAGGGTCTGCTAAAATGGCACGAGCTATAGTCAATAATTGTTTTTGACCTTGAGAAACATTACTTGCTTCTTCATTTAATTTCATGTTGTATCCATCTGGCAATGTTTTGATAAATCTATGAACATGTGCTGATTTAGCTGCTTCTATAACTTCTTCATCTGTAGCATTTAGTTTACCATATCTTATATTTTCCATAATTGAACCACTAAATAACCATGTATCTTGAAGAACCATACCAAACATTTCTCTAAGTTCACTACGATTAAAATCTTTAATATTATGACCATCAATTAGTATTGAACCACTATTAACATCATAAAATCTCATTAAAAGCTTAACTATAGTAGTTTTCCCTGCTCCTGTAGGTCCAACAATAGCAACTTTTTGACCAGGTTTAACATTTACTGAGAAATCATTTATTATAGTCTTATTTGAATTATATCCAAAGTTTACATTTTCAAAATCAATCTTACCTTCTAAACCATCTATTGAAACTGCATTTTCAACAACTTGGTCTTCTTCTTCTTCTTCTAAAAACTCAAATACTCTTTCAGAAGCTGCTGCTGTTGACTGTAGTAAGTTAGCAACTTGTGCAATCTGAGTCATTGGTTGTGTAAAGTTTCTTACATATTGTATAAATGACTGTATATCTCCAACCTCAATTGTTTTCTTAATTGCAAGCCAACCACCTAAGATTGATACCATTACATATCCTAAGTTTCCAATAAACATCATAAGTGGTTGCATTATCCCTGATAAAAATTGAGATTTCCATGCTGAATTATACAAACTATCATTTAATTTATCAAATTCATTAATTGCTTCTTCTTCACGATTAAATGCTTTTACTATTGTTTGACCACTATAAGTTTCCTCAACTTGACCATTTACATTCCCTAAATATTCTTGTTGAGATCTAAAGTATTTTTGTGATTTCTTTACTATTCTTGAAATTACAAACATTGATATTGGTAATATTAAAATCGCCACTAATGTCATAATACCACTTATAGATAACATCATTATCAAAACACCTATCATAGTTGTTACTGATGTTATAAGTTGTGTCATACTTTGATTTAAACTTTGGTTTAGAGTATCTATATCATTTGTAATTCTTGATAGTATTTCACCATGTGTTTTAGTATCAAAGTACTTCATTGGCAATCTGTCTAATTTTACTGAAATCTCTTGTCTTAAATTATAGGATACTTTTTGAGAAATTCCACTCATTATAAATCCTTGTATAAAAGAGAATAGCGCACTTACCAAGTAAAGGCAAAGTAATAATGCTAAAATTTTTCCAATTGCATCAAAATCTATGCCTACATTACCTCCAGAGACTTTGCTCACTAATCCTTCAAATATCTTTGTAGTCGCCTTACCTAAAATTTTTGGACCTACTATAGAAAACGATGCACTACCAATAGCAAATACAATTACCAAAATTATTGATATTTTAAATTTAGATAAGTATGCAATTAGTTTTCTCATGGTTCCTTTAAAGTCATTTGCTTTTTGTCCTGCTCCTATAGATTTTCCCATAGGACCTTTTCCCATTCTACTCATTAGCTAGCTCCTCCTTTGAAAGTTGTGATAAAGCTATTTGCTCATAAACTTCGCAATTTTTTAGAAGCTCTTTATGTGTTCCTATTCCAACTATTTTTCCTTCATTTAAAACAACTATTTGTTCTGCATGCAAGATGGTACTAATTCTTTGTGCAACTATTAATACTGTACTTTCGGCAGTTTGTGATTTTAAAGCTTTACGAAGAGCTGCATCAGTTTTTAAATCAAGAGCCGAAAAACTATCATCAAATATATAAACTTCTGGATTTTTTGCTATTGCTCTTGCAATAGAAAGTCTTTGTTTTTGACCTCCAGAGACATTTGTTCCACCTTGAGAAATTTCAGTTCTAAAAGCTTCTGGTTTAGAATCAATGAATTCTGTAGCTTGAGCTATTTCAGCTGCAGCTCTCATTTCTTCATCTGTTGCGTCTTTTCTACCATATTTTAAGTTGGATTCTATAGTACCAGAGAACAATACTCCTTTTTGAGGTACATATCCAATTTTTTCTCTTAAATCATGTTGAGAAACATTTTTTATATTAACTCCACCAAGTAATATTTCCCCCTCAGTAACATCAAAGAAACGAGGAATTAAATTTATAAGAGTCGACTTCCCACTACCAGTGCTTCCTATAAATGCAGTTGTTTCTCCTGGTTTTGCTGTAAAGGATATATCTGTCAATATAGCTTCTTCTGCATCTGGATACATGAATGAAACATTTTTGAATTCAACAAGACCTTTTTTATCTTCTTTAAATTCTTGTGCTTTTGATTTTTCTGGGTCTTTGATACTTATATCTGATACCAATACTTCATCTATACGTGTAGCTGAAACAGATGCTCTTGGAAGCATAATAGATATCATTGATATCATCAAGAATGACATTATTATCTGCATTGTATATTGTATAAATGCCATCATATCTCCAACTTGCATTGCTCCAGAATCAACACTATATGCACCTCTCCAAACTATAAGAACCGTAATAAGGTTCATTATAAGCATCATAGCAGGCATCATACATGTCATAACTCTATTTACAAAAAGATTTGTTTTAGTTAAATTTTTATTTGCTTCATCAAATCTTTTTTCTTCATGTTTTTCAGTACTAAAAGCTCTGATAACTGGAATACCTGTAATTATCTCACGGCTTACTAAGTTTAACTTATCAACAAGTTTTTGAACCAATTTAAACTTAGGCATAACAACTGAGAATAATACAACTATTAAAGATAAAATAGCTACTACTGCAACTGCTATAATCCAAGCCATTGAAGTATTAGTATTTAAAACTTTTATTATGCCACCTATAGCCATTATTGGAGCATAAAAAACTATTCTAAGTAGCATAACCATCAACATTTGTATCTGTTGAATATCATTTGTACTACGAGTGATTAATGATGCTGTAGAAAACTCATTCATTTCACTATTTGAAAATGACATAACTTTTCTAAAAACTCCACTTCTTAAATTTCTTCCTACACTTGCTGCTACTCTTGCTGCTAAAAATCCAACTGTAATTGTAGCTATCATACTAATCATAGCTATACCAAGCATTTTTGCACCAGTGAGTAATATATAATTATTTTGCATATTTTCTGTATCAATACCCATTTTTTCATATTCTGCTTTTACATATGATACTGAACTTTGTGTTATCATACTTTCTGGCATACTTTCAAAGCCTTTGCTCATCTCTTTAGTTAATTTGTCTAGTTGCTCTGTCGGCATCATTGATAACACTTTAAATATATCAACTTCTCCACCTTGAGTCCCTTGAGTAGGAAGCTGACTCATTATCTGAGATTTCATCGCTTTTACTTCTTTACTATCTCCTTCAAGACCTGATACTATTAAAATAGATTTACCAAAAATAGTATTTAACTCATCTATAGTATCCTTATCTTTAGTATTTAACTCATAAAGAGATTCGTCTTTTAAATTTGGATACTTATCTTTATACTTGCTATAATCTTCCTTATTCAATAAAGTGTAATTATCTAATACTTTATCCTTATTATCTTTATCCATAAATAAAGTAATCTTATCTAGTTCACTTTTTCTAATTATAGATGGAACAGAGTTTTCTACTCCACCTTGCTGTATACCTATATTTACTATATTAGATGTATATTTTGGTAAAGAAAGGTCACATACTGCTTGAACTACCAATAAGCATACTATTATTACTATTGATAAGGCTGACTTCTTTAAATATTTAATTAATTTAAACATACACTTCTTCCCTTCTGTAATATTAATTAGTCTAATAGCATTAAATTGAAAAATATTGTTTTAAACTTTAGAAATATTTTTCATGCTCATGTTTATGACATCCTGCTTTTAAATTGTCTCTAACTTGCATTAGAAGTCTTCTAAGTACTATTTTTTCTTCTTCACTAAATCCTAAAAAGATTTCTCTTTCTAATTCTTGATTAAATTTCTCAACTTTCTTACATATTTCTAGGCCTTTATCCGTTAAAAAAATTCTAGAAATTCTTTGGTCCTTTTCATCTTGTTTTCTTTCTACGAGCCCAGTTTTTTCCATTCTTTTTATCATAACTGTCGTTGTAGATGCTTTTACTTTTCTTTTATCTGCTAATTCTTTTTGACTTTGACCATTTTTCATCCTAAGAGAAAAAAGTATTTGTGGCTGACCTTGATACAAGCCTAATTTATCAAAATAAAAATGAGTTCTTATAAAATATATTCGCATCAATTGCAAGAAAACATCATTTAATTTTTCTTCAGAATTGCTATTCATACTTACCCTCCTTATTTTTATATTACTTAGTCGGCTAATGATTATTTTACTATAACAGATATCTTTTTTCAATATATTTATAAAAAATTCATATAAATTTCATTTATTAAATATTTTTCTATTGATTAGTTATGATTTTAATAGCTAATAGTAAGTTTTTTAATTAGCCAACTACTTATATTTTTCATTAAAACCTTAAGATAAACCTTTTCATAAATTTATCAATTAAAAAAGTTGTCTCAAAATAAAATAAATTTTGAAACAACCTCTTATTTAATAATATATTACTT
>NZ_JAGWCS010000199.1:0-5163 GCF_020657705.1 Clostridioides sp. ZZV15-6598
GTTATTAAAGAATCTATATTGAGTGGCGTAGAAAATATTATAATAAGAGAAAAAGATTTAGAATACGAAGCATTAAAAGATTTATATATAAAGATAAAAAATAAAATCAAGTGTATTAATTTTCAAGAAAAGATAACAGATGAAAACTTGAAAAACAGTATAAAAAAGAAAGAAAATAATGATGGATTCAAAGTGAACTTTATAATAAATAGCAATATAGAATTTTTTGAAAAGACAGATTGCCAAGGTATTCATCTTCCATTTAAATTGTTTTTGAATTTACTGGGAAATAGATATAATTTCAATAAAAATAAAATACTGGGATTGTCATTACATAAAGTAGAAGAAGTAAAGTGTCTAGAAGAAATAATAAGAAAACAAAATATAAAAATAGATTACATAACATTATCACATATATATGAAACTAAGTGTAAAGAAAATTTATTGCCAAAAGGAATTGAACTATTGAAGGAAGCTAAACAAATTACTGATATTAAGATAGTTGCACTTGGAGGAATCCTACCATCTAATGTCAAAGAAACATTAAAATACTGTGATGATTTTGCTGTAATGTCAACTATAATGAAATCTAAAAATATTGAAGAAACAATATCAAATTATAATGAAAAAATTCAATTAGTAAAATAGGAAGTAAAGTATTTAAATTGAATAAAAATAAAAAAAGCTATCTTTTAAAATCTAAAAGAGAGCTTTTTTATTTTGTATCTTTGCTAATAAAAAATTGTAAAAAGGGAAAACTTTAGTCAGAGAGATTAAAAAATATCCTATATAGATTCAAAATTTAGTAAAGTATGGAGGACATTATAATGATTGACAGTAAGAAGAAACGATTTATTATACCACACACTTTTACAATTATATTCTTGCTAATAGTCTTAATGGCAATATTAACTTGGATAGTACCAAGCGGTGAATTTAGTAGAGAAGATGTAGAAGGTAGGATGGTTGTTGTACCAGGGACTTATCAAAGTGTAGAAAGTAATCCTCAAGGATTTACAGATGTTTTTAAAGCACCTATAGAGGGTTTTATTGATTCAGCAGAAGTTGTAGGATTTGTTTTAATAGTTGGAGGTGCTTTTGGTATTGTAAATAGAACTGGAGCTATAGAAGCAGGAATAGCATCAGTTATATCAAAGTTTAAAGGAAAAGAACTACTTATAATTCCGATATCAATGATTTTATTTGGTCTTGGAGGTACTACATTTGGGATGGCAGAAGAAACATTACCATTTTATATGATATTTGTTCCACTTATGACATCCTTAGGATATGATTCTCTAACCGCCATTGCGATTGTATTTATAGGAGCAGCGGCAGGAGCGGCTGCATCGACAATAAATCCATTCTCAGTTGGTATTGCACAAGCACTAGCTCAACTTGCTCCTGGTTCAGGAGTAGCATATAGAGTAGTGATTTTTATAGCATATATATTAATCAGTATAGCGTTTGTTATGTATTATGCTAAAAAAGTTAAAGAAAACCCTGAAAGCTCAATAGTGTATGAGATAGATAAAAATAATAAATCAATACTTAATCATACTTCAACTGAAATAAAAGAGTTTACTTTTAAAGAAGTATCTGTTCTTGCTATATTTGGAATAGGAATGGCAATAATGATTTGGGGTGTTTTAAGTCAAGGATGGTATATCCCAGAAATATCAATGTGTTTTGCTGCAATAGGTGTACTTTCTGGATTAGTTGGGAGATTGTCACAAAGTGAAATTTCTGATAGTTTCATAGATGGAGCAAAAGATTTAGCATCAGCTGCTCTTGCAATAGCTTTAGCTCGTGGAATTGTAATAATTGCTCAAAATGGATTTATAATAGATACTATATTGAATTCTGCAGCAAGCTTTTTAGGTGGACTTCCAAAGGTTATATTTGTATATCTATCATTTTTCTTGGAAGCTGCGTTGGCATTTTTAATTCCATCATCTTCAGGACTTGCTTCACTTACAGTGCCTGTTCTTGCTCCTCTTGGTGATTTAGTTAATATATCAGCTCAAGTTATAGTAACTGCTTATCAATTTGGGGTAGGTCTTACAAACTTTATAACTCCAACATCTGGAGTACTAATGGGAGCACTTGCAGTAGCTCATGTTCCTTTCTCAAAATGGGTAAAATTTATAATGCCTATATTGTTGATTTTAACAGCTGTATCTTTAGTTTTTTTAACAATAGGTATATATATAGGTTTTTAATTGAAGAGAGTTTAATTTAATATATTTAGAAATTATATAAAATACTAAAAATATGATTCTTAATAAATTGCCACCATAAATTTTTTGGTGGCAATTTATTTTATAAATGCTTCATTTCAATATTAAAACAAATTATAGCTTTCTTTAAGAAGTTGCTTTATTTTATTATATTTATAATTATTTATTTAGGAGTATGAGCTCTAAATTTATTTTTATAATGAAGTAATAAATATAATAAAGGTATTGCAAACCATATGAACTGGCATGCTGTTGTGACTGTAGCTGAATCAAAGTAAAAACTCAATATAATCATTCCAATAGCTATAACAAATGATAAATACGCAAAAATCTTACTTGCCTTTTTCCATATTTTTTCATCTCCAATGGCCCAAGCATATTTAGTATCTATGTTCTTATAAATTTGTAGCTTAGGTAATAAATTACCAAAATACATAATTATAATGGCATTTATTATAACTGATACTATGTCATTGACTTCATAAGAAAATATATCATCTATACCTAGTAATGGAATGATAAACTTTCCAACTGCGACTATTAAAAATAGCATTTGTAACTTTCTTGCAGTTTTAACTTTTGGGTTATCTCTTGAAAAACCTAAAATTTCTGGTGCATTTACATAGTTTATAATTAATAATGCTACAAGTAATATTAAACCTATATTTTCCATAATAACCTCCTATATCTTTTTAAAAATATCCAAGAAGTTTCCAAGTACTTCTTGAAGGACTGATAAATTAATAGAATAAATCAAAAATTGTCCCATTTTTTCTGAGCTAATAAGTTCTGCATCTTTTAAAATATCTAAATGTTTAGATATTGCTGGTTTAGACATATTAAAATGACTTGCTATTTCTCCTGCATTCATATCTTTTTCATTAAGTAATTTTAAAATTTCTCTTCTAGTTTCATCACTTAATGCTTTAAATACTTTTACCATAATATCCTCCTTGCTATAGATATAAACATTTAACTAATTAGTTAAATATTTATATCTATAGTATACTCGCATTAGGAAAAAAAATCCACTATTTTTATAACTTCATTATCACAAAATCTTTTAATTTTATCTAATATTTTAATTCTAATTTGAAATATATATGAAGGTTTTTGGAGAATACTTACTTATAATAGGAAAAAATGTTAAAATAAGAATGTAGTTAAATATAAAGAACTGAAATAGCTAACAGTTATTAAACATAGGAGTGTAAAAATTTATGGGATTAAAAGAATTTGATTTTATTGAAGAGTCTATAGAAATGTTGAGGACAATGTCTCCAACATTAGAAACTATATCAGATGAAATAGAAGAGTACTTTGAAAATATCTTGGATGAAAAAAATCAAGAGTATATAAATGTAACCTCTAGAATAAAATCAGAATCAAGTTTAAGGGAAAAGATAATTAGAAATAGATATTTAAAAAAATATGGGGAGGCAAGTAATCTTATTCATAATGTATCTGATTTAATAGGACTAAGAATTGAGTGTAGATTTATTGAGGACGAAAATAAGATATATAGGCTTTTAAGAAGATATTTTAATAAAACAGATGATAAAATAAACTATTATAATAAGGAAAATAAAAATATTAAATTAAAATTGTCTGAAAGACAACCTAATAAGCAAAAAAATGGATTTGAAATATATAAGATAGATGGAGTTTTTGCTTATTTAGATAGAGAAGTAAAATTTGAACTTCAAATCAAATCTCTTGTAAATGTGTTTTGGAGTGAGATTGAACATAAAATAATTTATAAAAATAACACATATTTACTTGCTGATAAATTTATAAAGGATATGATGGACTCTATAAAGAATAATCTTACTATGATAGACAATCAGCTTTTGAGTATTTATAAAAACTTTCATTCAGGAAAGTCTTTTAATATGAAAGTAAGTAAAAAAGAAATTGAAAAGCTCTTTGCAAAATTAGTGTATGATGCTTTTTCAGAAAAGATGAATAAAAGTATAGGTTTTGTTGTGGATTTTAAAAAGCCATGTGAAACTATATTGAGCTATTCTTTTAATAAGCAAGATATAAGTGATGAAGTTTTAGGCAATTTTATGCTCGATGAGTTTGCAAGATTAAATGAAATTGTAAATAAAGATATAGATTTTAATGACCAAATAGAGTTTGAAAGAGAACCTACATTTGATGATAAGTTCTGTAATGATTTAGGAAATCATTTTAGAAGTAGATTAAATACGGAGTTTCCATGGAATTTATTTTTTAGGATATTGTTTGAAATAGAACCATGTAATAACACTGAAGACTTTGAAAACTTTGTAGAGTTTATAAAGGAAAATGTATTGCTTGAAGAAAATAGAGAACAACTTTTATGCCAATTTGAAGAAGATAGTAAATTTATAATTGAAGATATATATAATTGTATTTTTAATAGTATAAGTGAGGTTGATAGTGTTGAAATTTTATATAACTATAATCTTGAAAAAATCAATTTTACATCAAGTGAAATTATAAATTGTATCTGTAGAGAGTATGAATGTTATGGTGAATATTTAGAAGAAAAAGAAAAACTTATGAATGCATTTAAAGAAAAAATTATTCAGATTTTTGAGTAGTCAATCAATGTTGAAATGGCGCAATAGCGCCATTTTTCAAATATATATAAATAAAAGTATTTTAGAGGAGGCGATTTGTATAGAGAAAACAGGTGTGATTTTAGCAGGAGGGAAAAGCTCTAGGATGGGAAAAGATAAAGCTTTTCTAGAATTACATGAAAAGCCTTTTATTGAAATTGCAATAGAAGTATTTAAAAATTTTGATTAAAAAATATCTACGCACACTTGTGACTTTAGTCATGAGTTAGTAGCTAAAATATAGTCAGCATATAGGGAAACTTATATGTAGAGATAGGATAGAACCTATCCAATACTACTTGAATTGCTGGAAACCC
>NZ_JAGWCS010000200.1:0-4915 GCF_020657705.1 Clostridioides sp. ZZV15-6598
CATTTAACATAGTCTAATTCATATATACAAAATTTATACAATCTAAAAAGGATGGAAAATATTTAAGAAAATCTTTAAAAATATCTAAGAAACGTCAAACTTATTATGTAAAAATTACCAAAATACATCTATTATTTATTATGCAATTACACCATCTAGAACTGTAATAATACGATTACTACTTTCAGCTGCTTCTGTTGAATGAGTCACCATAATTATTGTTTGACCGCTTTCTTGATTTATTTTATGGAGTAATTGCATTATTTCTGCTCCTGTCTTACTATCTAAGTTTCCAGTAGGCTCATCAGCAAATAAAATCTCTGGTTTTCCTATAATTGCACGTGCTATTGCGACACGTTGTTGTTGACCGCCAGACAGCTCACGTGGAGTATGTTTACGTCTATCTGATAATCCAACAATTTCCAAAATTTCGTTTAATTGATTTTTATAATCATTCATTTTTTCCCCATCTAGTAATAGAGGTAGCATAATATTTTCTTCAACATTTAAATTCGGTATTAAATTATAAAATTGGAATACAAACCCTATATTTCTACGACGTATTATACTCATTTTATCATCATTAAAATGTGATATATCTGTCCCATTCATATATACCTTTCCACTTGTTGGAGTATCTAGACCTCCTAAAATATATAAAAGTGTACTTTTTCCAGAACCAGATTGTCCCATAATAGAAACGAATTCACCTTTCATTACCTGTAAAGATATATCTTTTAAAATTTTAGTAGTTATACTACCAACTTTAAATTCTTTAATAATATTTTTTGCTTCTATGGCTATACTCTTATAGCTTGTTTTCATGTGTTATCCTCCATTTTTATTCAAATTTAATTTCTTCTACTAATTTCATTTTCTTTCCTTTTATAATTGGTACTACTGAACCCATCAATGTTACTGTAATACCTAACACTCCAGCAAAAATGAATGTTTTAAAATCTAAGTCTGGTGTCATTGAAATCTTTGGACCTGCAACTATAAAAATAGTCTGAATTTCTAATATAGATATTAAAATTCCAATAATAGCACCAAATAAACCTGATGTAAATCCTTCAATTAAAGTCATTTTAATATTTTGTTTATCACTTTGTCCTACAGATTTATACATAGCTATAGTACGTCGCTTTTGAATATAGTTTATTAATAGATTGTTAATGATACCTACTGTAGCAAGCAGTAAAATAAAATAGGTCATATTATTCATAGGAGATAAAAAGCTATTTATAGTATTTAAAGAGTCATTGTTGAATTCTTCAACAGTACGACTCCAATTAGATGTATCTCCAAATAAATCTCTTATCTGAATCATAATCGAATCTGGATTAACTGATGTATAAGCTAAAAATCCATATGTAGTTTTATCAAAATCACTAATCGCATAACGAGATGGTATAACAGCTTCTGCATCATTTGCACGAGATTTAAAACTTCCAACTATTTTGTAAAAAACCTCTTCACCGCCATTAGATACATTTATTTTATCTCCTATAGAGAAACTTGTTTTTTTTAGTGTATCTTCATTTAAAATAATAGAGCGTTCTTCTGCAAAAGCTTTAATTACTATTTCCTCCATATCAGAATTAGTATAGTTTATTGCAAACATAGAACTATACAATTTTATATTATCGGTTGCTTCTACTCTTGAAAATTTTATATTGTTATAAGATATTTCATTATTCATAACATATATAGGTAAAACTTTTTTAATTCCATCCATATGTTTAACATCTTCAATAAATTCTTGACTCATCTCTCCATCTGCGAACCCCTGTAACTTGGCATCACGAAATACATCTCCTATATATGTCTTGACAAAACTTCCTACAACACTTATTGCAATTACAGCAGAAATACTTATAAATAATAATGTAATATTTTGTGTGATGTTTTTATTATTTTTCATATTTCTGGCAGCTAATTTACCTTCATTTCCCCAAATCTTTTCATAAATAAATTCAAAGACTGTAGACATAGTATTAGTAAAAAAAGGAATTAGGATAATAGTAGATACAATTAACCCTAATAATGAAAACCCTCCAGCCAAATACAAAGTATTTTCAGTTGTTATCCTTGTAAGTAGAATAGATAAAAAAAGCACTATGACACCTATACAAAATATAGTACGATTTGAAATATTCTTTTCTTCCACTGTTCCCAAAACAACATCTTTTATTGGTAACTGACTAGTCTTTTTTATAGGTACATATGAGCTAAGTAGAGAAACAATTATTGCCACTATAACAGAAGAAATAATTACTATAGGAGATATTACTATTGGAATTGATATCCCTTGTTCAAGAGAATTACCAAGACCATGAAGCATAAAATTTAAAACAACTATACCAATAGGAATCCCAAATAATCCTCCAATACTTCCATACAATATACTTTCAAACAGCAAAATATTAGTTACTGTTTTTTTATTTGCACCAATACTTCTAAATGTCCCAATGATTGGAAGACGTTCTAATGTAATTACCTTGTAACTGCTATATATAATAAAAATACTCATAGTTAATGCAAAAAAACTTATTAAGAAAAATGGCATTGTTTTCTGTCTAGCATCTGCTATTATCTGAGATTCATTTACAGTATTTGATACTTTATATTTCTCAGTTGAAATTTCTTTTGATAATTCATTCATTAAATTTTCTGTTGTTATATTGTCTTTTGGCTCTATTAAAATTTTTGTATATCCATTTTCTTTGTTTAAAATTTTAGATAGTGTGTCTTTAGGTATTAATGCATTTACCCCTCTGGTATGTCTCAAAAAAACTGTGTCATATGCAGCAATGTCAGCTACTTCAAAGATATAGGGCTTACTACAAACTTGTAAAGTGATTAAATCACCTTTTTTAATTTTATACTTTGATGTGAAACGGTCTGGAAGAATAATTTTATCACCAGAAAAATCAGTGATATTATCTCCATTTACCAATCTTGGTTTATTAATTTTATTTAGTTGTGGTAAGTCTGCTGCTATAATATCGAATGATTCATAATATCCATTTTCATGATAAACAGCAGAACTTTCTAATATTCCAACTTTTGATTTTATTGAACTTAAATCTGGTATATCTTCTAAACTATTTAATTTATTTGAATCTGTACTTTGAACAGCTATTGTTGCAGTCCCAGCCATACCTCTTGCCATTTTTCGTTGTGCACTTTCATAAGACAATCCAATTGAAAAGGAAACGAAAAGTAAAACTGTTGATAAAATTATGGATAGCAACATAACTGCTGTTCTTATTTTTCGTTCTTTAATATTTGTTAAGATATACTTTAATATAATTTTCAAATTTACACCTACTCTCTTGATTTAAAAAGGTTGATAACTACCATATAAATATGATAATTTATCAACCTTAATATATCTTTTATTTAACCTTATTTAACCTTAATTGATAGGAAATATGATATGAAATGTACTTCCTAAAGATAAAGTGCTTTCAACCGATATAGTTCCTCCATGAAGTTCAATAATTTGCTTTGTTATTGCCAATCCCAAACCAGTTCCTTCTGTTTTTTGTTCTGTATTAGTTCCACGATAATAACGATTAAATAGATTTGATACTTCTTTCTCTGTCATTCCTTTTCCATTATCTAAAACAGTTATATTAATTTTATCATCTACCATTACATTCAAAGAAACTTTGGTACCTTGACTTCCATGCACAAAAGCGTTAATAATCAAATTACTAAATGCACGCTTTAACAGTGTAGAATCAAAAGTAAATTTAATATTGTCAATGTTACTGTCAAATTCAATTATATTAGCTTCATATTCTGGATAATTCAAAATATCAATGGCTAACTCTTTCAAAAACCTTATCAAGTTGTTATCTTGCTTATTCAACGGAATCATACCATTTTCTAATTGATATGTTAACTTTAAATCGTTAATAAGTGTATTTGTATATTCTATATTCTTAAGCATGATAGAAGCATATCTCTGTACTTGTTCATATGAAAGAATATTATCATCGTCTACAAGTAGTTCTGCATATCCTTTTATTGGTGAAAGAGGAGTTTTTAAATCATGAGTTATATTTGAAATCCATTCTTCTCGTATAATGTCTGTTCTCTTTTGTATTTCATCGCTGATGTGAATTTCTTCATTAAGAGTATTCAAACTATCATAGACATCAGCAAAAACTCCTTTCTGTTTGATTGGAAGATATGTTCTCTTTGCAATATCACTGACGGCAGACGTGATTCGTGAAATAAGTTTTGTTACCCAATATCCATAGGCAATTCCAGAAATTAAAACTATTAAAAGTATAATACCTATTATTGAAAGTATAATAGGTTTTCCGCCTATAAATTTAGTACCATCAAAAAACATTGTTACTTTAGAAATATTTAATGGAAAATGAATAATGTAAATAAAATCATCCTCATTATTTTTGATACTACCCAAGTATACAGTATCATCATTTGGAGTATCTTTCTTGGCTAATTCCAATAACTCAGAATTAGAATAGTGATTTTTTTGATTTTTTGGTTCTGAAAATCCATAAACTCTATTTCCATCACTATCTAAGATTTGTATCCATAATTGGTTCTCTAGAAGTTTTTCCAAACCAGATTGTTTTATTTGTGGTTTATTATTTATAAATATAATTTGCTCAGTAAAACTTTCTGTAAAGTTTTGAGGCCAGTCACTACGTATACTTTTTCCATTTGGATGTTGGACATTAATAAGTGATAAGAAAATTCCTATCGCAGTTAAGGCCAGACAGAAAAGCACTAAGAAAAAAATAATGTACGAGTAAAATATTGTCTTATATCCAGACTTACGCATTTAATCAACTCTTTTCTTAAACTTATATATTTGTGTTTTTTGACTATTTTTAATGTAAATCTTCATAAATATGATACTATCTTAAAT
>NZ_JAGWCS010000201.1:0-4901 GCF_020657705.1 Clostridioides sp. ZZV15-6598
AATTCTATATTTATCCTAATAAAATTATATTTACTAAAATGAAAATTACAACAGTAGTATTGTAATATAATTACTATTATGGTAATATTTAGTTACTAAAACTATTGATGTATTATGTTAACATAAATATTAATGAATTTTACAAAATGTTTTAGTAAAGATTAATAATAGAAAGGAGAGCAAACTATGGGATATAAAAAAATATCTAGCTTGTCTATTTTGGTTATTGCTTTATTGGTTACTGGCACGACAAAGGCCTTTTCTCTTAATACAACCAATTCAGAACAAACAAGTGTATACTTAACAAATTTAGAAAGTACTTCAACACAGAAAGTTTTAGATATTTCAAATAGCAAAGGTATTGCCAATAACAAAAATCTTCCACTAGCCATAAACAATAGCAAAATACAATTTGATGATAGTCCATATCATTGGCCTAGTAATGTTATAAGTTTTAAGAATAACAGTAAAAAGGCAATCATGGATTATGAAATTGTGTGTCTTGCATATGATAAAAACGGAAAACCACTTGAACTATATTGGGATGCTCAAAATGTGGCGACAAATGGAGAAGTAGGAAGTGTTGGGTTTAGTCCAGATGGTCGTGTAGATTATGGCATTGTGGCAGGGATATCTCCTGTATCTGAAAAAGCATACTCACATATTTATAGGAAAATGCAACAATCACCATCAAAGGACATAATAAATATGTTTGAAAAACAACAAGGTAAGGCATGGGTAGAAAAATGGCTGAAAGAATGGCAACAAATGGAGAAGGAATATGCAAAGAAAAATGCAATAGTTCCAGGTAAGAATCAAAATGATGCTTCTCTATTGTTTGATAAATGGAACCAATCAACTGGAAATCATGATGTGAAGTATATTATATCATGCGTAAAGCAAGTAACATTTAACGATGGTAGTGTATGGAAAAATTCAGCATATGAGACTTGGATGAAAGATTTTCAAGGAAAATCAATAGCTACTAATGTATTAGAAAATTACTATAAGTAATATTTGACACTAATAAGATAAAATCAAGTATACACTTAATTGGTGTTAAACCAGTTAAATACTTATTGTTCCAATGGAAATAGACTTTTTTACAGATGCATTTTAATTGTGGAAATGAATCTTATAAATAGATATACAATAGACAGATATACATAAGATTATGGGCATATATCAGATTTTGATAGGTGCTTTTTTTTATTGGATAAAAAAGATAATGAATGATATTTAATTTAGAACTTTTTTAAGGATATATACTATAATTCTTACTTATATTATAAGTATACATGTAGTAAATACTTATGAATAGTTTGTTTTTTTATAATGAATTTATAAAAAACAAACTATTAAATAATATAAAAATAGATAAAAAATAATTATTTTTTATCTATTTTCTATTCTCTATAAGTATTCTTAATTATAAGGATATAACTTATAATAAGTTAGCAATAAATCAACCATTTTACCATAACTTTGAGTGCCTTCAGCAATTCCATTAGCTTTTAAATAAGAATTATTAAACTCATTGGAAATTTTATCAATTTTACCTTCATATCTTTGCCAAAATTCACTATCATTTTTTAAATCCCTACGAACAGACTCGGAAATACCAGCAGAAATATCAGCATATGCATTATAATCAACTTTGCTTAAAGCAGAAGCAGTATAATTTAAGGCCAAAACATAGCCAGAATAATTAAAATCAATATCAGAATGTTTTATTGAAGCGAGATAACCTATAAAGTTAGCCTCATCTTCACTAGCAAATCCCCTCTGATGTGCCATTTCATGACCAACTGTACAAGGAATATATAAGTCAGGGATTGCAATATTCACATTTGCCTCACCTGTAAAGGGAAAATATATACCAGTTATTCCTGTATAGCACATAAGATGTGATGAAATAATATACTTTGGCTTAGAATAACTACCACTAACACTAGGTAAAATATCTAAAATTTTATCATATCCTAATTGAGCTCTATTTATGACACCTTTATAATCTGTATTAGATTTTACAACACCATTTTTATCTTCTAGTGTAAGTTTTCTAGTTTCATTTGCTTTAGTTACCAAAAATTTATATAGCTCAGTAAGTTCTTTAGTACTATGTTGCTTTGATTGTACAGAAGCGTTGTTTTCTAAATTATATTGGTCAATAAGGGTAATCTCAAGTGGAACTCTATTGTAGTTTATACCCCAAAGCACTACGAAAAGAAAATAAACTATTGATAAAATAGATAATATGTTTAAAATAGAATTCTTTAAAAATGTCTCTAAACTCCTACCTTTCTTGAAAATTGTAAAAACAATAGAACATAAAAATAAAAAAATAGATATAACTATTATGTACATTGTAATTTCGTATATGGAAAATGGAAATATTCCTGAAACTTTACTTAATAGTTGTACAATTTTTTTATCTATGGCTTGAGAGTAATATTTTTCAACAATATATGGAATTTTACTTGCTATGAAATTTAAAAACAAAGCAATCGGAAAAAGGATTAAAGAAAAATATTTTATTTTTTTACTCATATTTCACCTCACAGACTTTAATTTATATAAATATATTATATATCAATTAAAGTTATATTGTAAAATAGGTATAGTTATTTATATTTATGACTTTATACTAAATAAATGATAAGTTATAATATATTCATATGAATAAACAATTTGTGTATAACTAATAATAATTAAAAAGATTAATTGTATAAGGAGTAAAAAATATTATGATAATAAAGCTTACTAAAGATAATTTTAATTTTAGATTTAAACAATATGAAGGGATGTTTTTTTATGCTGAAGTAAATGAAGGAGAAGAATCAATTAAATACAAAATAACTAAAGATAAAGATGGAACTGAACTAAAAGAGTTTGGAAGCACACATATAAAGGATAATATGATATATATACCTCAGATAGAAGCATACATAGATTTAAACAGTATAAAATAAAATATTAATTTAAAATGAGGGTTATATTTAAGGGGGAATCCAGTATGAGTAAAGCATTAGATATAACAATAAGACCAGTAAGAAGGGAAGATGCACAAGCGATTAACGAAATGAGAAGAGCATATAATGTTATGAGAAATACACTAGCATTAATGAGTGATAGACTGGATAAAACTATAGCTATGCTAGATTCTCTAGGCGAAAATGATTATATGTTTGTGGCTGAAATTGATAATGATGGAGAAAAAAATGTAATCGGTTTTGCTGGTTTACATGTGAATCCATCTCCAAAATTAAGACATAGTGCAGAACTAGGCATAACTGTTGATGAAAAGTACCATGGTATGGGAGTAGGTCAAAAGCTTATGGAACAACTTTTAGACATAGCAGATAATTGGATTAAGTTGATGAGAGTGGGATTAGAAGTAATTGTAGACAATGAAAAGGGTCTAAAGTTATACAAAAAACTGGGATTTGAAATAGAAGGAACAAAAAAATATGCTGTAATTAGAGATGGAAAATTTGAAGATGTTTATATGATGGGAAGATATAGTAAAGATTTAATTTAACTCATTCCAATAAAAATAGAGAAGTGGAATAGATTATCTATTAATAAAGAATTTTCATTAAAGATAATTTAATATTACTTCTCTATTATATTTTAAAAACTTTATTATCGAAAATTTATAAAAACATTCTATATACAAATAGAATTATTAGCAATATCAAAGCTACTTTAAAAGCTAGACTAGCAACAGTTTTTATAATTTTTACAGAAACGCCTATAGCAACTATAGCAAATACTATTTTAAAGAGTAAATCTATATCCATATTTAAGCCTCCTATTCTATCATACATATAGATATTATTGACAAATATCTAGGAAAAAATTCCATCAATATACTATAATAAATTGTTTATATTTGTAATTTATTGAGTATATCATTATATAATACATAAAAGAATAAATCAAGATAGTAAAAAAATACTTATAAAAGGTATAGATATAACTGAAAATAATGTCGTAAAAAATACACATTGTGAGGCTAATGTTACATTAGAGTCATATTGATTAGCAAATATAGCAGTATTTGCAGCAGCAGGCATAGAAGAAATTACTACTGGTATAGCTAAAATCATTTTATCATTAACCCACCCTTTTAAAATAAAGTATATAATCACAGGAAGTACTAATAATCTTACAATAGTAACTAGATATAATCTTTTATTTACAAAACAATCTATTGCTGAAGAATTAGCAAGTAAACTACCAATAATAATCATAGATATTGGGGTAGTCATATTTCCTAACATCTTAAGTGGATCATTTATAAACTGAGGTAATCTAAGTCCTGTTATAAATAAAAATAAACCAATAACTACTGCTATTGTAGCAGGACTTATAAGTGATTTCATTGAAAATCCTTTAGTGGTGCTACCTTTAGATAATAAGTAAATTCCCAAAGTAAAAGAAAACAAGTTAAATGGCAAATTAAAAATAGCAGTGTAGAATATAGCCTCATGGCCTAGAACTGCTTCAATTACAGGATAACCCATGAAAGCTACATTTGAAAAAACGACTATATACTGATATATCCCCAGGTCTTTTGTGTCTTCACATTTTAAAATGTATTTTAACAAAAAAGCAATTATAATAGAAACTATATACATAACTAAAGATATAAATAATAATAGTAGTATTTTTTGTATCATTTTATTATCAAAGTTAATCTGCATAGAACTAATTATCATAGATGGTAAAAAAATAGTCATTGTCAAATTTGAAAGTTTAGATGTACAGTGTTCATCTAATAAGTTGAATTTTCTGACAAAATATCCTACTAAAATAATTATAAATAAAACTGCAACTTGAATAAAAATATTGCTGAAATTCATAAAATGTCCCCCCCTATATATACATTATATACC
>NZ_JAGWCS010000202.1:0-4783 GCF_020657705.1 Clostridioides sp. ZZV15-6598
ATTATTAAGTTCCTAGTTAAATAAAGGAGTTTATAATGGATATTATAGAGGGATATATAGATTACATAAAAGATAAAAAAAAATTATCAGAAAACACAGTGGCATCATACTTTATGGATATAAAAAAATATATGGAATATATAAATCAAAAAAGCATTAAACTAGTAGATATAGTAGAAAATGATATTATAAGTTATTTAATAAAGTTGGAAAAAGATAATGTATCAATAGCTACAATAGCAAGGATGATATCATCTATAAAATCTTTTCATGATTATTTATTTTTAAATCATGTATGTACAAATAATCCTGCAAAGGATATAAAAAAACCTAAGGTAAAAAAAGAAAATATAAATATACTTACAGAAGAAGAAATTGAAAGATTATTAAATTTTCCTAAGTTAACAACACCTAAATTAATTAGGGACAAAGCTATTTTTGAAGTATTATATGGTACAGGTATAAAAGTATCAGAGCTAGTAGATATGAATGTAGATGATGTTGACTTGGATATTGACTATATATATTGTAATTCATGCTGTAAAAGTCAAAGGGTTATACCGCTTTGTGATATTACAAAACTTTATTTAGAGAAATATTTAAAAGAAGCAAGACCTAAAATAGCTGTAGAAGGTGAAACGTCATTATTTGTAAGTTCATTAGGACAAAGGTTTACACGACAAGGTCTTTGGAAAGTTATAAAAAAATATTCTAATTTAGCTAATATAGATAAAAACATAAATCCTACAATGCTTAGACATTCATTTGCAATTCATCTTTTGAATGAAGGTGCTAACATTGCTGTTGTAAGTAAAATCTTAGGAAATGTTAATTTATCTAGTTTACAAGTATATTTAAACCACATAGATAAAAACGTGAGAAGAGAAATAAAAGAAAAGCATCCTAGAAATGATATTGATATAGAGTTACAAAAAGTAGAAGCTAAATAGACTGTATATCAAATTTTATAATTTAAAAGGAGCATATTTATATGAGCAGAGTGATTTGGATTGTAATTGATAGTGTTGGAATAGGAGCATTACCTGATGCTGAAAATTTTGGAGACAGTAAGGATGTAAGTACTCTTGGAAATATATTTAAAGAGTATCCAGATATACAAATTCCTAATATGAGAAAATTAGGTATAGGAAATATAGATGGTGTAGATTTTTTTGAAGATGAAAAAGAGCCAATAGGCTGTTTTGGAAAATGTAAGGAAATGTCTCAAGGAAAAGATACTACTACTGGTCACTGGGAAATGACTGGGATAATAGTTGATAAACCTTTTAAAACATTTGAACATGGATTTTCAAAAGAAATTATAGAAGAGTTTGAGAAAAAAACTGGAAGAAAAGTAGTAGGAAATAAGCCAGCTTCAGGGACTGTGATAATTGATGAGTATGGAGAACATCAAATAGAAACTGGAGATGTAATAGTATATACTTCAGCTGATAGTGTATTTCAAATAGCAGCCAATGAAGAAGTGATTCCATTAGAAGAGTTGTACAGTATGTGTAAAATAGCTAGAGAAATAATGATGGGTGATAATGCAGTTGCTAGAGTAATTGCTAGACCATTTACAGGTAAAAAAACAGGTGAATTTGTTAGAACTTCAAATAGAAGAGATTATTCACTAGACCCATTTGAACCAACTGTACTTGATAATATAAAAGACTCAGGTCTTGAAGTTTTAGCTGTTGGAAAAATAGAAGATATTTTTAATGGCAAAGGAATTACAGAAGCTATCCATACTAAAAGTAATATGGATGGAGTAGATGAAACTTTAAAATATATGAAACAAGATAATAAAGGCTTGATATATTCAAACCTTGTTGATTTTGATTCAAAATACGGTCATAGAAGAGACCCAGAAGGATATAAGAAAGCACTTGAAGAGTTTGATAATAGACTTCCTGAGATAATGAGTAATATGAGAGAAGACGATATTCTTATAATTAATGCAGACCATGGAAATGACCCGACATATAAAGGTACAGACCATACAAGAGAATATATTCCAGTAATGATTTATGGTAGCAAGGTTAAAAAAGGATTTAATTTAGGAATAAAAGATACTTTTGCTGATATTGGAGCAACTGTTGCAGATATACTAGATGTAAAATTGCCTAAACATGGAGTGAGTTTTAAAAAAGATTTATTTTAAATATTAAATAGAAAATAAATATATAAAGTAATAAAAATTAGATGAATAGAATGAATGGAGGGATTGGAATGTTTGAAAAGATAGAACAAAGTAGTAAATTTATAAATTCTAAAATTAATATAAAGCCTAAGATTGGTCTAATATTAGGTTCTGGACTTGGTGATTTAGCAAATGATATAGAAGATTCTGTCATAATTAAATATAGCGAAATTCCAAATTTCCCTGTTTCAACAGTAGAAGGACATGCTGGGCAACTTGTTATTGGAAAGCTTGCAGGAAAAGAAGTAATTGCTATGCAGGGAAGGTTTCATTATTATGAAGGTTATTCTCAAAAAGAAGCTACTTTTCCGGTGAGAGTTATGAAAGCTCTTGGAGTCGAAATTCTTGTAGTAACTAATGCTGCTGGTGGCGTAAATAAACAATTTAAACCAGGGGATTTGATGATTATAAGAGACCATATAAATTTTAGTGGGAGCAATCCATTAGTAGGAAAAAATGATGATAGACTTGGAGCTAGATTTCCAGATATGTCAGATGCTTATTCATGTAAATATGTAGATATAGTTAAAGAATGTGCTAAAGAATACAATATAGATGTAAAAGAAGGTGTATATATGTTCTTTAGTGGACCTAATTATGAAACACCAGCAGAAGTAAGAATGGCTCAAATATTAGGGGCTGATGCAGTTGGAATGTCAACAGTTCCAGAAGTTATAGTAGCAGCACATTCCAATATTGATGTTATTGGTATATCTTGTATAACTAATATGGCTGCTGGTATCTTAAATCAACCATTAAGTCATGAAGAAGTTATAGAAACTACACAAAAAGTTAAATCAGAATTTTTGAACTTAGTTAAGAGTACAGTTAAGAGTTTATAGAGACTTTAATTAAATTTATTATAAAATAGACAATGTACAATTTGAAAATAATTAATAAGGAACTGTCTTGATATAGAAAAGTATTTCTAATAAGAGACAGTTTTTTATAATATAGGAATATGTTTATAAATTTATTTAAATTACTATAGGTTAGAATGGAGATTTTGTGTATGAGAATGTATGATATTATAAAAAAAAAGAGAGATAATTTAGAACTTAGCAAAGAAGAGATAAATTACTTTATAGAAAACTATTCTAAAGGAGATATACCTGACTATCAGGCTTCTGCACTATTAATGTCTATTTATTTAAACAAGATGAATAGACAAGAGACTGTATATCTTACAGAAGCAATGATGCACTCTGGTGACATGATAGAGCTATCAGATATAGAGGGTATAAAAGTAGATAAACACAGTACAGGTGGTGTCGGAGATAAGACTACAATAGCTCTTATACCTTTAGTTGCTTCATGTGGAGCACCAGTTGCAAAAATGTCTGGCAGAGGTCTTGGACATACTGGAGGAACTATTGATAAACTGGAAGCTATACCAGGTTTTTCTACAGAAATGGATATAAATAAATTTATCGATTCTGTAAATAAGCATAAAATAGCAGTTTGTGGTCAAAGTGCAAAGGTAGCAATTGCGGATAAAAAAATCTATGCTCTTAGGGATGTTACAGCAACTGTAGATAATATATCATTGATAGCATCTAGTGTAATGTCTAAAAAGCTAGCTTCAGGAGCTGATGCAATTGTATTAGATGTGAAAACTGGTAATGGAGCATTCATGAAGACTTTAGAGGAGTCTTTTGAATTGGCAAAAGCCATGGTTGACATAGGTGTTGGTATGAATAAAGATACCATAGGAATTGTGACAGATATGGATGAGCCTTTAGGATTTGCTGTTGGTAACTCTTTAGAGGTTATAGAAGCAATTGAAACTTTAAAAGGAAATGGACCAAAAGACCTTGTTGAATTATGTGAAGTTTTAGGAGCATATATGCTAGTTTTAGCAAAAGTTGCATGTAATTTTGATGATGGTATTGAAAAGATACGAGAATCAATAAAATCTGGTAGAGCTATAAATAAACTTAAAGAGTTTATAGAAAATCAAGGTGGAAATAAAGATATAGTTGATGATTATTCTCTATTCAAAGAATCAAAGTACAAGTATCCAATTAAATCAGATAAATCTGGATATATAAGTAAGATTAAGGCAGAAGATATCGGCATATCAGCTATGATTCTTGGAGCTGGTAGAGAAACTAAAGATGATATACTAGATTTATCAGCAGGAATAATCTTAGAAAAAAAAGTAGGAGATTATGTAAAAGAGGGTGAAGTTCTAGCATATATGTACTATGATGATGAGAAAAAACTTACATTGGCAAAGGATAGATTCGTCAATTCATATTCTATTTTAGATGAAAAAATAGAAAAAAATAAATTAGTATATGGTATTGTAACTAAAGATGAAATTAAAAAGTTTTAGAAAATTTTAGAAAAAGTGATTATAAAAAGCCTAACATGTCAAAAATAGTGTTAGGCTTTTTATTTTTTTGAAAAGTTTGAGAAGTAATAAATATATAATAATAAAAATATATTTTAAAGTATTTTTTTATAATATAAATAAGTTTATTCGACAAGATGATTGAAAATTACAGTGCTTAGCTTTATAATAGAAAATGGACAAATATACATAAGGAGTAAATGATCTGACTCTTATAAACATCT
>NZ_JAGWCS010000203.1:0-4808 GCF_020657705.1 Clostridioides sp. ZZV15-6598
ATTATATATTAAAGATAACTTATAAAATTATTTCAAGAACTTAAAAAGTTAATATTTTTGTTACGATTTTAAATTTTTTACTACAATTTTTTATCCAATTTATTATATACAACTACACTACAAATAAATTGAAATAAAAGAAGTAAACTAAGTCCAATTAAAACCCATTTACTTATTACCATTACTGAAAATACACTCAATATAGATACAATAAATATAATAATAACCAAAACATAAGACATAATTTGATTGGTAATACGTCCAGATTTATCGCGTAACATAATTCTTCTCTCATCATTCATCTCTATTTTTTGATTTTCTACCTTTTTTTCATACTCTTTAGCCCTTTCAGGTTTACTCCAATATATATACTGGAGTATCATACATATTCCAGGACCTAAAGATGCTCCAGCAAGCCCCCATATAAAAGCTTCAAACGAAAACTCTGTCAATGTGGCCAATAAAATAAATAAAACTCCAAAAACAAGATAAACAATACCCATATATAATCTGTTCTTTTTCATTTTTACTCCTCCTCATAAATAAATATTTCTTCAATACTCATATCAAAATATCTTGCTATTTTAAATGCCAAAATAATTGATGGGTTATATCTGCCATTTTCTAATGAACCAATTGTTTGTCTTGAGACTTGTAAGGCAATGGCAAGCTCTTCTTGCTTTATCCCTTTCTTTTTTCTTATTTCTTCTAATCTATTTTTCACATTTATCTCCTTAAATCATTTTATTTTATGTAAAGTTTACTTTCCATAATTATACACCCATATACGTTTTATGTAAAGCTTGCTTTCCATATTTCACAAAAAATAACAGACTATCTTTAGTCTGCTATTTTAAACTTTCATCTTATTTTTCTAGTTTTGATTTTGTTTTCTAATTGGAATCCAAACTTCTACTGTATAATCCGGAGCCTTAATATCACCTTTAGGGTAAAGCTCTATATCTGGTAAACTAGCGTACTCATACCCAGAGCTTGGTAACCATTCAGTAATAATTCTTTTTTGTAATTCCTGTATAGCAGTAGCATTTGGCATTGGAGAAACACATTCAAATACTGCCCATGTACCTGATGGTATAAAATATTCATAAGTATTTTTTAAAGTATGTATATCTGTTGGAGCAGCAATATAATAGTCTAGGTCCTTTCCATTCGTGCATGCACTGACTCCAAGCAACCCATAAGGTTCATGATTTATTAATTTCAAAAGTTTTTCAATCATTCCACTTTGTATAGATTTATCCCATAACTTGGGAACCTTATCAAAACATTCCTCTACAATCATATTCATATGTTCTTTTACTCCAACAATACGAAAACCCTTTTTTTCCACAATACGATATTGCATTTCTACATTTCCCTTTACATAAATAGTTAGGGTTATCCTAGGATATGCTTTTAAAACAACACCTTTTGCTCTAGCAGCAGATGGAGAAATATTATGTATGTTTTGAAAAGCCCTATTAAAAGATGTAGGTGAATCATAACCATATTTCTCAGACAGCTCTAAAATTTTGATATTACTATTTTGTAGTTCAAATGCTGCCTTAGTCATACGTCTACGTCTAATATATTCAGATAAAGGTACTTCTGCAATATATGAGAACATTCTTTGAAAATGAAAGGTGGAACAACATGCAATTTTTGCTGCTTCTGCATAATCCACTCCACTTTCAAGATTGTCTTCAATGTAAGTAATAGCTTGATTTAATTTATTTATCCATTCCATTTAACATTCCCTCCAAGCAAATTATACAGTTTAATAAAATAATATACCTCTCAATCTATGCACAAAATTGTAAGTTTTAAAATACTATTTCAAAAATAGATACAGATTCAGTTTAAAGTATAACATTTACTCATTTAACTATCAATTTTGTATTGGCTTTATATCAAATCCAATAATTTACATTAACAATACTCTTTTACATAAAATTTGCAAACTAATAATGCTAAAATTAAATTATACAATTACACAACAAAAGAGTTCAATAACATTATTCCCTATAATGTTATTGAACTCTCTATAGAAATTTATTTAAATAAGGCTAAATTAAGTATTAAACTATTTTATATATTGTCTTATATATTACAATATCCAACTATTTTATAATCTTCTGGTACTTTGTAATCTTTATCTGGACTACCAAAATTCCATTTTAACTCGAACATAGTTGCACTTATTATTGTTGCAAAATAAAGCATAACTATACCAATATCTATTTTCTCTTCATATAAATTAGTATGACCATCTTTTCTAACTGCTAAAACTACAACTCCTCCATCAACTATAAATCTCCATGGCTGTCTGTTTAATGTAGATGGAGCTAATCTTGCATAATGGAATGCATCAAGAAGTGCTCTCTCTTCTAATACATTTGTATTTGCATTATTTCCCCACTCATCCATATAAACTACTTCTTCTACACCTAAGCGAGAAGAGCTATTATCTGAAACAACTTGCATATCAGATTTTGAATAATTCTCACCAGTCTTTGTAGCATTTAGTACTTTAGTATTGCTTGCATTTTCTCCATATCCAATAGCAATAATTCCTGTTATTTCTTTGTCTGAGTCAATTCCAAGTTTATCTAATACCTTTTTGCTATCTTCAAAAGTAACCCAACAAGAACCTATTCCAAGGTCTGTTACCTTAAAAATTATATTTTCTCCTATGTATCCTGAGTTTTCGATGTAATTATCTTTTACTTCAGATAATATTATAATGTAACTTGGAGCATCTATCATATTTCCTTTATATCCTGCTATTTTATCTAAATTGTCAAAAACTTCACTTCTATTCATTACTCTTATATCAACGTCTATCTCTGGAACTAGTTTCTTACAAGATTCTGAGTATTTCTTAATCTCACTAAGATACTCTTCTTTAATATCTGTCTTTTTATATTCTCTAACAGACTTTCTATTTAATATGATTGTTTTATAATTCATAATTTTATCCTCCCCAAACTAGTATATTATTAATTATATACCCATTAATGTGATATTTTACGCATTTACTTAATAAATAATAATTACAATTTTGTAATTATTATTTATTAATAATATTCCACTTTTACATTCATAATGACCAGTTGTGCAAAATCCATTGCCATCCTTCAAATAAAAACATATTATAAAGATAATATAAAATAAACAAACAAATCTTAACAAAAAATTAAACTTTTTTTACACGAAAGAAGGCTTCCCGTTGCCTTCTTTATTTTTTACAAAAAAATAGACTGCTTCCAAAATGATTTTACATTTTTGAAACAGCCAAGCTATTTTATAATGACAACTATATTTGAGGATGTGAGGGAGAGTTGTCATTATAAATTTAGGGTAATTATATTATGTTTTAAGCTAGTTCTTTCTATATTTCTATAATACATTACATATATGAATTTTATATGATATTTGTATAAACGACATATGAAATTATATATTTTAATTATATTAAATCTTATTATTACATTTACTGCAACAATACTCATATGTCTCTACGTTATTTGGAATATTTACAAATACAAATTCTTTACAGTTGTTACAATACTTTAATATAGATATAGTTCCACAAGTGTAACATTCAAATGTCACACACTCCTCACTCTCTTCTATTACTTCAAATTTTTTACTATGTTCACCACACTCTGGGCACTTGTGATTATTTACATTCATAAATACTCCTCCTTATTAGTATAGTTAAAAACACGTCAAAAACTTAATCAAATGTATTATATATTACTTATTATATATTCTATAATAAATCATATTCCTAGATAATAAAACAAATTAAATAAAAAAAAACCATAAATTTTAAATTTATGGATTAATTCTTGTAATGATAACTCTATTTGAGGATGTGAGGGAGGGTTATCATTACAATAGGGTATTATATTATGGTTTTTAAGCTAGTCTTTCTATACTCTATATAATACATCTGTTATATGAATTTTATATGATTTTTACATAAATATTTTATGAAGTTTAAATTTTTTGACTAATTTTGTCTCTGTAAAAAGTTCTCTAAAAATCCATAGCATCATAAAAAGCCAGCATTTAAGTAAAACATCATAAAAAAATTTGTTCAATAATCTTAACAAGTCATATCACCTCATTAACGATTATTGACACAAAACTAAACAATCAAGCATAAATTATTCCATAAAACTTAATTTTGATAATTATTGATATACAATCTCTAGATTATCAATCTTATTTTGCATCTCTAAGAAAATTTCCTCAACTGAATTATCAAATATATTACCTAAATAAACTCTTTTATCTTTTTGAATGGAATAAGATTTTACACTGCCATCAGAAGAAATATATACATGGCTCCATTCTGCACCATATTTTGAAAATCTTTCTCTTATATCTTTAAACCTCATATCTTCTATTTTTATTGCTTTTCCTCTAGCTCCTCTTACTACTGTATGCCCTCTTTTTATCAAACTAGTTATTTTTATATCTTCTTTTAATTTAACATGTACATTGTCATTCTCTGAATATACATTCCATATTACTTTATGACGATAATCATCTAATTCTCTTATTAAACTTCTTTCAATAGTAAAACTATCTTTAGTTACTATAATTAAATCAAAATGGTTTAACATATATTGAAATACTTCTTTCATATCTTTATTTTTTAGAATATCTTCACCAATAACTTCTATAAACCTACATCCTTTCTCATACATACACTTTAATAAGCTTATAACTTCAGAAAAATATTGAACCCTATTGTCATTACCATCTATCTCTATTGTAAAATATAAAGGTGTAAG
>NZ_JAGWCS010000204.1:0-4580 GCF_020657705.1 Clostridioides sp. ZZV15-6598
GAATATTTAACATGAATATAGATATTGTCAATCTATCAATAGGACTTTTAGTAGTAATATTTGTAGGTGTAATGACTTTGTGTTTTTCGGTAATAAAGTCAAAGTATATAAATAGATAAAAGGGGAATTAAAATGAATAAATTAGAAGTTAAAAATATTTCAAAGATATATGGTAAAAAAGTAGTAAATGATAAAATTACAGTTACATTAGAAAATGGAGTTTATGGTCTTTTAGGACCAAATGGAGCAGGAAAATCCACTCTAATGAAACAAATAACCACACTAATAAAACCTGAGAGTGGCCAAATACTTTACAATGGTAAGGATATATTTGATATGGATGATGATTATAGAAATATTTTAGGATATTTACCACAAGAATTTGGAGTATATAAAAGCTTTACAGCTAGACAATTTTTACAATATATAGGAGCATTGAAAGGTCTAAAAGGTAGAAATTTAAATTGTAGGATAGATGAATTGTTAGAGTTAGTAGGTCTTTATGATGTTAGAAATAAGGCTATAGGAAAATTCTCTGGAGGTATGAAAAGAAGAGTTGGCATAGCACAAGTTTTATTAAATAATCCTAAAATAATAGTGCTTGATGAACCAACAGCAGGCCTTGACCCACAAGAAAGAGCAAGATTTAGAAATCTAATAGCAAAAATATCAAGAGATAAGATAATAATTCTTTCTACTCATATAATCTCAGATATAGAATCAGTTGCCAAAGAAACAATAATGATTAAAAATGGTAAACTTCTTATGAAAGGAACACATAAAGAAATATTAAGTCATATGCAAAATAAAGTTTATAATATTCAAGTTGAAAATGAGTGTGATATTGATGAGATTCAATCCAAATATAAAGTCATAAGTATTCAAAGTGATGTTAATTCAATAGTACTTAGAGTTGTTTCAGAAAATACACCAACTGAATCTAATGCACAACTAGTTCAAGCAAAATTTGAAGATGTATATATGCTTTATTTTGATTTAGAAGATGCAAAGGAGATATAACAGATATGATAAATTTAGTTAAAGCAGAAATAATAAAAGTTTTAAAATCAAAGAGTGTTTGGATGTTTTGGATATTTTTACTGTTATTTGGGTTCGTATTGATTAGAAAATTTACTGTTTTTGACACATATGCAGATATATTCTATAAGATAGAGGGTTCTATACCTTTAATAGGGTTGATAATGTTTATAATAACTTCTGGAAACTATACAAAAGAATATGATTCTAATATGACAGGTCTAATAAATACAACTAAAAATGGGAAAAAGTCAGTAGTAGTATCAAAAATAATAGCTAATGGATTGATTTTGTCCATGATTAATATTTCTTTTGTGTTATTGGTTGGTATCAGAGGATTTAGTTTTTTTGGATTTGAAAATTTGAATGAACCAATTAAGAGCTTATGGTATTTTAGTAATAGTAATTTAAATCTTACAGTAATACAAATGTACTTGATTATTATAGTATCAGTTACTTTTGGTTCTTTTATATTTGCACAAATAGGACTAGCACTTTCTTCAATATTTAAATCAGCTGTAATACCTTTCATATTAGGAGGCTTAATTATGGCTATCCCATACTTTATTACAGGTTTTATACCAAATAATGCTATAAAATTTGTTTCTATTACTCCAAACTGGATTATGATGAGTCAACAAATTGTTAAGTATAATGTACCAAATTTTTTAATAGGTTTATCTATATTAATCTCAATGATATTGATAATAATATTAACTAAAATAACATATAAAAATTTTACATCAAGTAAAAGGTTTTAACTAAGGATAAAAAAGAACAATGATTTTGTTTATATATTGATTTGATTTAAAATAATATAAATGAATCTTAGATAAGATATATGTTAATATATAGATAAATTATCATAGGAGGTTATTTATGGAAAATAGCATTTTAATAATAGATGATGAAGTAGAAATATTAAAGCTTTTAGAAACTGTATTTAAAAAAGAAGGTCTTAACAATGTGTATACTGCAAAAACAAGAAAAGAAGGACTGGAAATATTTAAAAAATCTAATCCAGACTTAATCATTCTGGATATTATGTTGCCAGATGGTGAAGGGTACGATATTTGTAAAGAAATAAGAAAAACCTCTAATGTACCAATCATATTTTTATCAGCTAAGACGGAGGAACTAGATAAATTACTTGGTCTAGCAATTGGAGGGGATGATTATGTTACAAAACCTTTTAGTCCTAAAGAAGTCGCTTTTAGGGCAAAAGCTCATCTAAGAAGACTAAACTATTTTAATGAAGAACAAAACGAAAGTATAAACGCAGATAATAAAGAAAAGATTATATCATTTGGTCCATATAAATTAAATGAAAGTAGAGCAGAACTCATAAAAGATGGTAAGTCTATTGGATTATCTGCAAAAGAATTAAAAATATTATCTTTATTTGCACACAATCAAAATCAAATTATAAGTAAAGAAAAGTTATGGGATAAGGTATGGGGTGAAGATTATATTGGATTTGATAATACTATAATGGTTCATATTAGAAAGATTAGAGAAAAATTAGAAGAGAATCCCTCAAAGCCTGAATATATCGTTACAATAAAAGGACTTGGATATAAATTAGTAGTAAAGGAAGATTAGAATATGAAATGGAAGATTACTAGAAACTTTATGCTTACAATCGTATTTGTAGTTATATCAGTGGTCATTATAAATATTGTGTCTATTTTATATGTAATTTCGACTAATAATTTTTTAGATGTTGTAGGTTCTAGAAACAGTCCTGAAGAGTTTGTTCGTTCTTTTAAAAAAGAGCTATATGAAAAAAATGGCGAGTTAAATTTATCAAAAGCTGGTATTGATAAATTAGAAAAATCACGTTCTTGGGTACAGGTTTTAAATGATTCAGGAGAAGAACTATATGGAGTAAATGTGCCAACAAATATTCCAAAAAAATATACTCCTTTTCAAATGGTTAATAACTATAAATATATAAAAACAGAGTATACTAATTTTGTTTTAGAAAAATATTTAGACAACAAACATATGAATATAATAATAGGTATGCCTAGTAGAGATGTATCGAGAATAACTTTAACTTATTCTCAAGATAATGCTAAAGCAATCTTAAATAAAACTATCACTTTGACATTGGTAATTGATGGAATGGTGGCTTTAAGCATAGGATACTTATTTAGTAGAAAACTTACAAATCCAATATCCAATGTAATATGGAGTATTGAAACTATGGCTAACGGAAATTATAGTTTATATCTTAAAGACAGAGGAATATATGAAGAAGTTTTTGAAAATATCAATATATTGGCTGATACATTGAGGATAAACGAAGCAGAGAGAAAAGAAAATGAAGAGATACGGGAGGAATGGTTAGCTAATATAACACATGATATAAAGACTCCACTGGCTTCTATACAAGGATATGCAGAGATAATCAATGATAAAGAATATGAATTTGTGGAAGATGAATTACGAGAATATGCAGAAATTATATACAATAAGTCCAAGTATATAAAAGATTTAGTTGATGATTTAAATTTATCAACTCGATTAAAAAATAACAGCTTAGTTTTGAATAAGAAGAAAATAAATTTAGTTAGTTTGGTTAGGAATATAATAATAGATATTCTAAATGACAATAGATATAAAAATAGAAATATTGAGTTTGTAAGTTATGAAGATTTAATTGAAGTATATGTAGATTCAATTTTATTTAGAAGAGCTATAACAAATCTTATATTTAATTCAATAGTGCATAATAAAGAAGAAACTCTGATAAAAATAGAAATAGTAAAAAAAGATACTATAGAAATTATAATAAAAGATAGCGGAGTTGGAATAAGTAAAAATGATTTAAAACATATTTTTGAAAAATATTACAGAGGTACTAATACAGGTGAATTACATAAAGGCTCTGGTCTTGGAATGGCTATTTCTAAAGAGATAATAGAGATTCATAAAGGTAGTATTTATGTAAGTAGTGAGATAGGAATAGGAACAGAAGTCGTCATAAAAATAAATCAGAAGTAGGAGGTATGATATGGATTTTCTTAAAAACGGTTTCAATGGATTTACCATTAAAATATTAGCACTGGTATTTATGACATTTGACCATATAGCAGCTTTTATGCCACAAACAATGCATATACCAGTTTGGTTTAATTGGTTAGGTAGAATATCAGCACCATTGTTTATATTTATGGTAGTAGAGGGGTTTTGTCATACAAGTAACAGAAAGAAGTATATTGCTAGATTATATGTAGGGTCTATCATTATGGCAATAGGAAATCAAATAATTAATACTGCTTTCCCAAATCCCGAAGGTTCAATAATTATAAATAATATTTTTGCAACATTATTTTTGATAGTAATTTATTTACAGGCTATAGAATTTATAAAAAAATTTAGAGAAGAAAAAGAAAAAAAGTATCTTGTGAAAGGGTTATTGATGATGAGTGTTCCTATAATTTTAGGAATCGTTATATTAACTTTACTTTTTAGCTTAGCAGATAAAATACTTATGTTTGTTATGATTTTTGTACCCTGTCTCTTATACACATTCT
>NZ_JAGWCS010000205.1:0-4722 GCF_020657705.1 Clostridioides sp. ZZV15-6598
TAAGAGTATATTCTAGTAGATAACTAAGTTTTTATAGAATATATAGATGACTTTTGTATACTAATGTACTATTATTGATATTAGATTTGTATTATAACTTAAATATAATAAAGAATGAAATTAAGGTTTATACTCAGAAAAAATAAAATTGGAGGATTTATGAAAAATAAAATAATTATAGGGATTACTTTTTTATCTGTATTACTAATGTCTGGATGTGCTTCAAAACAAACAACAGAAATAAATGTGTTAGCAACTACCGATTTACATGGAAACCTACCTTATGAGTTAACTTCTTATATAAAAGAAGAACGAGAAAGAGATAAAAATATAACTCTAGTAGATGCAGGAGATTTCTTTGATAGTGGACCAATAGGTTCCCCTATGGAAAAATATTTTGATGATAGGCGAACTGATATTGATAATAAAACAGAAAAGTATATAGAAGCTCCTATTGCAAAAGAAATGAAAGAAGTAGGTTATGATTCTGTAGTTCTTGGAAATCATGAATTTGTATCTAACTCTAAATTTTATTTAGATAATATGATATCTGATTTTAATAAACAAGATATTAATGTATTATCAGCCAATACGTATAATAAAGATGGGAGTAGTTACACAAAGCCATATATAATAAAAAATATTAATACCCCTAAAGGTAATGTTAAATTAGGTATTTTAGGTCTTACAATAAAAGAAGTTGGAGAAAACGTGGATTCTAATTCTTTAGAGTTAAAAGACCAAGGAGGCTATAATGGCGAACTATATATGAATGACTTAGTAGATGATGCAAAAAAATGGGTTGATGTAATGAAAAAGGATAAAGCAGATGTTATAGTTGCTGTAGTACATTCAGGAGAGAAGCCTAAAAAACCTAAAAATCCAGGAAATAGAATACAGGACTTGGCTCAAAATGTTGATGGTATTGATGCGATAGTAGCTGGACATACACATGTTCAAATTAAACAACATGACTATAAAAATAATTTAGGAGAACAAGTTATAGTTACACAACCAGGAAAGCATGGAGAATGTGTTTCTAAAATTAACTTTAAACTAGAAAAAAATAATGATAAATGGAATGTTGTTAATAAATCTAGTCAGTTAGCCACACTTGAAAAAAATCAAGAAATGGATAAAGTCAGTGAATTTTATGGAAGTCTTTTAAGCCTAGATAGTAAAACTAAAGAAATCAGTTTAGGGAAAGTACTTCCTTTTAAATGGGATAAGCTATATGTATTTGAACCATATACACCTGTTGAAACAATATATAAAACTGTAGGATATAAATGGAGAAATATCATACCAACAGATAGTGAGGATATGGTGCAAATGGTATTTATGAGTAATAAAAAACCTATTTGTTATATATATGGTGATTCTAATAAGACAGGATTAAGTTTAAAGATTGATAAGTCTGAATATAAAGATAGTATTATAACGGTTTTACCTAATGATAATGATAATTTTAAAGTTCAAAAAGATGAAAAAACTTTCAAAGTGAATCTTGAGCATATAAAAAAGAATATATAAATAACTAATAGAAATACTATGTTTACATAAAATATGTAATCTTCTGTACATTGTAAGAATCCAATTAGAAATTTTATTATGATTGAATTCTTACAATGTACAGAAGATTTACTTTTACATATCTGTATATAAATCTTTGGTTTTTTATATAATTATATTGGAGAAATATTTAATGTATCTTATAAAAAATAAACAAAGTATAAAATATGTATTTTTGAAGTTTAATCATTACATTATCGTCTACTTTTATATAATAAGAAAGATATTTTATAAGAAACTACTAAAATAATAAAACTAGAAATAAGCCCCAAAATAGAAAATATGCCTTGGTTGCCTATTATAAAATCTATTACGAATGATATTTTATCAATCAATGAAGTCATTAAGACTAATGTTAATACAATGATATATGGAATTAATGACCAAAATCTTGCTTTTAGATATCCCATCTTAAAAAAGATAGGTATTTGAACTCCCACTATAGCAGAAAAAATTAAAAAAGAGGTACTTATTCCTAGTATAATTTCTTGAATATCAATAGGTTTACTTTTAAAGAATAATACTATTATTGAAAGTACAGTAATTAGAAATACTGTCAATACAAAGTTAAGTAAAATGAAAATATAGCGACCTAAAACTATATCTTTTAATTTAATCGAAAGAGTACCATATAAGCGACTTAAGTTATTTTTTTCTTCTATAGCAAAAATGTTAGAAATCATAAGGGCAACAAACCAAGAACAAGTAATATAAAGTGTTAATGTTGATGAGCCCATATATGAAAAAAGCATTATAACAGCTAACAAAACTAAATTCATATTAAAATAGGATTTCATTGTAAAAATATCTAGTTTAGTAAATTTAATTGAATCGGTCATCTTATTACACCTCTCTTGCTAACTTTTATAACTATATCATCAATAGTAGCAGTATCTATGATACAGTTATTGTATTTAACAGTATCATTTGTATGAATTAATCCATCAAATCCAATATCTGTTTCACGCAGACCAATAATATCTCTTTTAAGTGTATCTGTTAAATCTCTTGGTATTCCTTTAATTAATCTAAACTTTTCTAATAAATCTTGCAAACTTCCAGTATAAAATAATTCTCCATTATTTATAAAAGTGATATAATCAGCAATTTTTTCTAAATCAGTAGTAATATGAGTAGAGAATAATACACTTCTATCTCCATCTTTTATGTAGTCTTGTAGAATTTCCAAAAGTTCATCACGAGTTACTGCATCAAGCCCACTTGTGGGTTCATCAAGTATAAGCAACTTAGCATTATGAGAAAATGCACATGATAACATAAGTTTCATTTGCATACCTCTAGACAATTCACTTATTTTTTTATTTAGAGGTAGATTAAATCTGGTTATCATACTTTTAAAAATATCGTGATTCCAATCCTTATAAAAAATAGATATAGCTTTTTCAGTATCTTTTATTGACCAATTATCTGCATAAAATATATTATCAAATACAACACCAATATTCTGCTTAATAAGATTTTCATTTTTAGCATTGTCCATATCAAAAACTAAAATCTCTCCTTCATCTTTTTCTAACATATTTAGAATTAATTGTATAGTTGTTGTCTTACCTGCACCGTTTGGGCCGATTAATCCCATTATATATCCCATTGGTAAAGTAAAACTTATATTTTTTAGATTAAAATCATTAAAGTTTTTACTAACATCCTTTAGTTCCAAATAATTATTCACTTTTTTCCACCTCCAATAATAATCTCAAAAGACTTATAATTTCTTTATCTGTCATAGACGCTCTTTGTGCCGCTTGTATTGCATTATTGAGATTTGATTCTACTTCTCGTATTAACTGTTCACGAATAAGTTCAGAGCTACTTGACATAACGAAAAATCCCTTACCTTGACGGCTCATAATAAAACCTTCTTGCTCAAGTTCATTATATGCTCTAGTAGTAGTCAAAACGCTAATCTTTAAATCTCTTGCTAACTGTCTAAGTGAAGGTAGCATTTCATTTTCTTTTAATTCTCCTGAAAGAATTTGTTCTTTAATCTGTTCTTTAATTTGTTCATAAATAGGTAAGCTAGAACCATTTGAAATAATTATATTCAAAAAAACACCTCTTTAACTGTATTGTTATATACAAGTACAGTATAAACAGTTGGATGTTTTTTGTCAATATAAAAAATTACAATATACATTTGCAATAATAATCTATATGTATTTATTCTGAAACGTTTTTAAATTGAAGTATTTAATCAGAAAGATAGTGTTTAAGTAAAAATATTGTCAATATACACTTTTAAGATTAGTTTATATCTATTTATCTAGGCGTTATACTTTATATCTAGGCATTATGCTTTAATATATATTAAAGGTATAAGTTATATAATTAAATTTGATACTTTTACTACTTATAGCAAAATCTCATATACCCATACATTCAATGTTAGTAGGGTGGGGACACAAGTATAATGTATGATATTATATACTAAAAGATGAATTTTAACGTATAACTTTGATTAAAAAATAGTTACGCACACTTGTGACTTTAGTCATGAGTTAGTAGCTAAAATAGTCAGCATATAGGAAAACTTATATGTAGAGATAGGATAGAACCTATTCAATACTAATTGAATTGCTGGAAACCCCTAAAGCTAACCAAACTAAAACATAAGGATAAAACTAAGTGTGAAAGTTACGAAAGTAGAAAAAATTGGTTAGATGGTATAAGGTTAAACCCTAAGTACTTTAAAATGGGCAATCAGCAGGTAAGCTCCGAATAGGAGAAACTTCAACGACTATTCCTCTTGAGGGAAGTACACTACAAGCTATTGGTAGTGGAAGTGGGTAGACCTTAACGGATAATGCCGAAGGATAAGATATAGTCTGTGCTTGCATGAAAGTGTAAGAAGTTCATAAGAGAACTGCATAGGTAGTAGCGAACTTATGTGAACGACAACCTCAAAAATGATAAAAGTTAAGACTTACGGTTCTTACATATGTTATTTAAAAATAAATATAAAAACCTTCAAAATACTTGTTTTAAATAATTATATTTGTTAAAGTTATAATCAGAAAAAACAAGTAAAGTGAGGTGATAGTAGTGGAAAAATCTTATAAGTTTAGAATGTATCCAAATAAAAAACAGCAAGAGTTAATTAACAAAACTTTTGGATGTTGTAGATTTGTA
>NZ_JAGWCS010000206.1:0-4457 GCF_020657705.1 Clostridioides sp. ZZV15-6598
ATACAGAAATATTTAAAAGTAGACATGAAAACTTGTAGTGTTTATGGCATGGCTAAATGTAGAATCTTTGATAAAAAGTAGATGTTTAGACCATATTTAGCATTTAGCAAAAAATATATATTAAAAAATAGATTTTTATAGGAAATAAGTGTATCATTTAGAACTTGAGATACACTTATTTTTTATTTTATATAATTTTGACACGACAACACATGTATTTTACTCAAAAGATAGAACTAATTGATATAATCTTTGTGTATGTGTATGTGTATGTGTATGTGTATGTGTATGTGTATGTGTATGTGTATGTGTAATAAAGTTCTTTAGTTTCACATGAGAAATATTACCTTACACACACTTTAATTTTTAAGAAGTAATGACATTTTTATGAGTAACTTTTCTTGTCAATATCCTTTGTTGTGAGTTAAAATTATAAAAATACTACTTAGGAGGTAAGTAATTATGGGCATGATAGGAAGTTATTTTAGAATAAGTGAAGAAAATATTTTGAAATTACAACAATCAACAGATAACTTAGAGGATTTTATGTTTGAAGATGTACAGGAAGATAACAGTATTAATATTGATAAAGCATGGCATGCAATTCAGTTTACTCTGACTGGTTGTCCTTTTGGTGGAGATGATGATAATATTTTTAGTAAATTAGTGTTGAGTGGAAATACATTTATGGAAATTGAAGGAGAATTCTATCCTATGCTGATTACAGCTAATGATGTAAAAAAACTATCAGAGGCAATGAACAATTTGGAAGAACAAGAATTTAGAAAAAAATTTAGTGTCAGTGAAATGCTAGAAAATGAAATTTATCCTGTTATGGATGATGAAGATGAGGATGAATTTTTTGAATATGTATGGGCTAATTTAATTGAACTTAAAAAATTTATGCAAGTAGCTTCTAATGAAGGACAAGCTGTAATATTTTGTATAATGTAATGATTATTATAAAGCTGTTTATCATAAGGTTGTAAGCTTTATAAAGTTGTTTACTATAAAGTTGTAAATTTTAATAAAGTTAGATATGAATAAATAATGACGTTATAAGAGTACATATTATATTAATTTTAAAAGAATTTTTTAAATAGTAATATTATCTTTAGACACTTTAATTATTTTTAAATCACTATAGTACAGAAGTCATTAGTATATAAGCACATTTATTTTATTTATTAAGAGAAATTAAAATCTTTAGAAAAAATTTAGAAATTTCTAAATAATATCTTAAGTTTTAGAATCTATTATGAAAATATAATAAAAAGTTCATAAAAATAAAATACTATAAAATGATTTGTGGGGGTGTACTTATATATGGAAATGAAAATATCAGTGTCTAATCTCAGTAAGAGGTTTGGTTCAAAAATGGCTCTTGAAAATGTAAACATTGAAATTGATAGTGGAATGTTTGGACTTTTGGGAAGAAATGGAGCAGGAAAAACAACATTTATGCGAATTCTAGCTACTTTGTTATCAAAAACAGATGGTTCAATAGATATGTGTGGAATTCCTATAGAAAAAACAAAAGAAATTAGAAATATGGTTGGTTACCTTCCTCAAGATTTTTCAATGTATCCAAATATGACAGTGTATGAAGCAATGGATTATCTAGCTGTTTTATCAAATATACCATCAGGAAAAAGAAGAAAAATTATCAATAAATTATTAAGCAAAGTAAATTTAACTAATTATCAAAGAGTAAAAGTAAAATCTTTATCTGGAGGTATGAATAGAAGACTTGGAATTGCACAAGCGCTGATTCACAATCCTAAAGTTTTAATAGTAGATGAACCAACAGCAGGACTTGACCCAGAAGAGCGTATACGATTTAGAAATTTATTATGTGAGATTGCCAATGATAGAATAGTTATATTATCAACACATATTGTAGGGGATATAGAGGCTACATGTGAAAATATAGCTATATTAGATAATGGAAAAGTTATATATAATGGAACAACTGAGGCATTGTCAAAACTTGCTGATGGAAAAGTATATAGTGTTGAAGTAGATAAAAAAGACATAGAAAATATAAAAAATAGATTTGTAGTTATAGGTATGTTGACTCAAGGTGGAAAAGCTACACTTAGAATAATATCAAAAGACAAGCCTTTTGAAACAGCAATAGAATGTAACCCGACTATCGAAGATGGCTATATGCTTATGATGGGAGGAGATAAGATATGAATCTATTTATAAAAGAGTGTAAAAACATATTAAAAAGCACCGTTTATTATGTTTTTATTGTAGTATTGGTAGTTTTCTATATTTCACAACTTGGAAGCTCAGTTTCAGAAGATGTAAGCAAAAATATTCCTAATGAAGGGAATCCATTAGTTGTTCCTCAAAGAGTAGAAAATATTGATGAATACTACTTAAAACACAATCAATATCCATATGGTCAAAAAGAATCTTTGAAGTCTGATAAAGTAATTCCAAGTGCAACTATAAGTTTAATTAGAGAATATCAAGAAAATTTATATACAACATATCCAATGGGAATTGTTAAATCTATAAAATTAAATGAAAGTAAAACGAAAACTATAGAGAAGTACATTGAGGAGATAACTGGTAACAGTATTGACAAAGTAAACTCAATTTGGAAAAGTGGGGAAAATATAGAAGTAAATGTTTCTAAATTATCATTTGAAAGATTTGAAGAAATAATGCAAAGTGTAGATGAAATTTTAGGTGGTGGGTCTGCGTATTCTATTGATAAATTACAAAGATTTGGTACGATTCCAGTTACTTATGAAGAAGCTATGCAAGACTATAACTATACAATACAAAAAGATAAAGTGACTAATGGTTATGCAAGAATTTTTTGTGACTATATAGGCATAATTTTAAGTATATTTCCAGTATTCTTAGCAGTCTTTATGTCAATGAAAGATAGACGTTCAAGAATGAGTGAAATTGTCTATTCAAGACAAGCATCAACATCTAAGATAATTTTATCAAGATATTTTGCTCTTGTATTTATGATGATGTTGCCAGTTTTAATTTTAGGCATAAAAGAATTGCTTCCTTTAATTTCATTTGCTAAAGATGAAGGAATTTCTGTTGATAATTTAGCATTTGTAAAATATACACTGTGGTGGTTATTGCCAACTCTTATGATAGTTACAGCTGTAGGAGTGAGTCTGACTGTATTAACAGACACACCAGTAGCAATTATTGTTCAATTAGTTTGGTGGTTTTACAGTATAAACTCCATAGGTCTTGAAGGAGATTATCCATCAGTGGGACTAATGATAAGACATAATAATGTACTAAATGGAACTATTATAGTAGAAAACTTTAATAGTATTATGAGTAATAGAATTTTAATGGGATTGGGAGCATTAATAATTGTCTTGATAACTACATTCTTATATGAACAAAAAAGAAGGGGGAATCTTAATGTTGGTTCAAAGTTTTCAAAATTATTTAGTTTTAATAAAAGAAAACTTCAAATTAAGCACTCTAATTAATCTAATATGTTCAATTGGGATGTTATGTTTGATTCCATTTATACAAGGGGTAGCAAATTTAGATAGTGTTTCAGCAGCTATATGTCTTGAAAACTATGTTGTAATAGTAGGGATAATAATGATGGTTCCTATATTTTACTTAGAGCAATCAAAGGAAATTGATGAGATAGTATCATCAAAATCAGTATCTCAAGTAGTTATACAATTAATAAGAATAGTAATGTCAATTATAAGTATAATTATGTTAATTTCTGGATTTGTATTAGTTTTAAAACATCTTGGAGGCAATTTTCCTATATTTAAATATATTGTGGGGAGTTTTGCATCAGCTATGTTTATAGGAAGTTTAGGTATGTTATTTTCAAATTTATTTAACAATACTATTATAGGATATATGGTATCTATAGGATATTTAATTTTAAATATGATGACTAAAGATAAGTATGTTGGAAATTTCTTTATAATGTCCATGAGTCGAGGTAGCTTTGATGAGAAGTATTGGTTGATATGTGGAAGTTTTGTGTTGATAATTGTGTCTCTTTTGATAAAGCCAATAAAAAGAAAGGTTGGATAGATTAAAAGAAAAATTGGTTAGACTAAAATTGTTTATTGTGGCAAATTAAATAGAGTAATATAAAAACTGTCTATTGAAGATAAACTAAGTATACTAATATAAAAATTGTTTATTGTAGTAAAACTAAATAGATTAATAATAGGCATTTTTAGGTTAATAATTAGAACTATAATAAAAGTTATTAGATTTATAATATATGCTATCAATAATTTTATGTAATATGGATTTATTGATAATTGAATGATTTAACGCAGATAAGATTTGAATTAGAGCATTAGGTAAAATAAACATATCTTTAAATATGAAGTTATATTTACAAAAGAGGCTATTAGTAGATTTGAGGCTGTAAGTAGATTTGTGTAAAAACAAATTTACCTACAGCTTTTTTATATTTACAC
>NZ_JAGWCS010000207.1:0-4450 GCF_020657705.1 Clostridioides sp. ZZV15-6598
TTCCTTATATGCTGACTATTTTAGCTACTAACTCATGACTAAAGTCACGAGTATGCATAGCTATTTTTTAATCAAATCTCCAGTAAATACTAATATATCTGGATTTAAGGTATTAACCTTATTGGCTACTTTTTTAAGTTTATTAGTCGAGTAAAAGCTACCTATTTGAGTATCTGAAATCTGAACTACTTTTATAGTTTCATTCTCATTTTTTACTATATTTTCTTTCATCATGTTTCCATCTTTATTTATATTATATTTTTTCACAATTAATAGACTCGGTTCTATTGCAACTGAGTATATAAAAATTAAAACAAATATCAATATAAAAAATTTTAAAAAATGCTTTATCTTTAATTTCAAAGTATCTACCTACTTATTTATTATCTTAAACTATTTGCATTACAGACTCAACTTTGTCCATTTTTCTATCGTGTAATTTTGGTTTATTAGCTACAAACCATTTATATGTTGTTGTAAGACCTTCTTTTAATAAAACATTTGGTATATAAAGACCATGTTCAATAAGCTTATTTATATCTAGATTAAAGTCTATGTTTCTAAATGGGAAGTAAGTTCTCTCTCTAAACTCAACTTTTTCCATGTCTACATATTTTATAATAGGTTCCTTACCAATAACTTCTCCACATGTATATATAAGTTCATCCCAAGATATTAACTGTGGATTTGTTACATTATACGCTTCTCTTATGTGAGAATTTTTCATTACACTTTCTAATACCTTTACTAAATCCCCAATATATATAAATTGATTGCTTACTTGCTTTCCTTTAGGTACTGGTATTTTTTCGTTTTTTTCTATTTTTTCAAAGAAATAGTATTCTCTATACAAATTATTATTTTCACCATATATATAGGTTGGTCTAATAATTATATATGGTATAGAGCTATTTATAACAAAATCTTCTGCTTCCTTTTTGTTAAGTCCATATTTACCCCAGTTTTCATTCTCGCCTTTTTCATTATCTTCTTTTACATTTCTTCCACTATCTTTGTATACGGCTCCTGCTGACAATACTATGTATTTTTTTAAGTTATCTAAGTTTACAAAATCAATAAGATTACCAACATCCTCTTTTGTATATGCAGTCATATCATATATGTAATCATACTGTCTTCCATTGATAATGTTTTCCATATCTTTGCGTACTTTTCTATCGCAAATTAAGTGCTCTCTAAAACCTTTATAATCTATTTCCTTTTTACCATTCGTAAGTATATCTATTTGATACCCACATTTAATTAAACGCTTAGCAAGTGCAGAACCTATGAAGTCGCTTCCACCCATGATTAAAATAGATTTCATTTCAAGTGCATCCTCCTCTTTTTTAAATGGCTTCCTTAATTATAATATCATATTTTTAAATATGCTACACCATTTTGTATTGTTTTTGTCTATAAAAGATATTTATAGCAAAATATCTTTTATAGATTTAACACTTTCGACAATATAAGTAGGATTACTTTTACTAATCTCATCAAAAGAGCCATACCCATACAATACACCTATAGAATCTACACCTATTTTATTAGCTCCAATTATATCGTATTTTCTATCACCAATCATAATAACCTTATCTTTATCTGTTACATCACACAAATCTAACACATATTCTATAACTTCATTTTTATTTACTCTTGTACCATCAAGGTTACTACCTGCTATATATTTAAAATATCTATCTATATCAAAATATTTAAGTATGGTTTCTGCAAAAACTGTTGGTTTAGAAGTAGCCAATAGTAGTATTTTACCATTTTCATAAAGTATTTTTAAAGTCTCCTTTATGTCTTCATAAATTTTATTTTCAAATATTCCTCTGTCAGAAAAGTATTCTCTATACTTTTCAACAGCTTCTGTTGCCTTTTCATCTTCAAATTTATAATAGTCTTTAAAAGTAGCATGTAGGGGTGGCCCTATAAATTGTTCCAAGTTATCCAATTCTTCTTCTATACCAAAACTCTTTAAAGAGTACTGAATAGATTTCGTTATTCCTTCTTTAGGGTCTGTAAGTGTTCCATCTAGGTCAAATAACACTATTTCATAATTTTTCTTCATACTTAAATCCTCCACCTTTTATAAAAATAATACTTTATCTTTTGAATTTATCTATTTTAAAAAGCTATAGTAATAGAATCTTAATCTAATACTATAGCTTAAATAATAATCAAACCTTATATATTGTCTTTAAACTAAATTTAAACAGTTTTATTTAACTGTTATAGCTGAAACTGGACATCCTTCTTCTGCTTCTTTACATAAATCCTGTAATTCTGCTGGTATTTCTCCTTCAATTGCAACTGAATGTCCTTCATCACTCATACTAAAAACGTCTGGACATGTTCCTATACACGCTCCACAAGCTACACATACATCCTTATCAACAAATGCTTTCATACTAAAATACCTCCCCTAAAATTATAATTATTGTTCCATTACATATTTATCCAATATATACTAATTTAAACATATTTTTCCTTTTTTATCAATATTACTTAATTTATTGCAATGCCATCATACCAATGTCTATAAACCTCACTACTCTTCATCCATGATTTTATAGTATATTGTAAGCTCAATTTTTTATTTAACATTAGTTCATTATTATTATAATCTGTTATGATTTCTTCAGTATCATCTATTGTAAATATTGTAAAATCGCCTTCTCCACCAACTTTTATCCTACCTTGACTTCCTTGTAAATTAAAAACTTTTGTTGGATATTCAGTTACCTTTTCTATGCATTTTTCTAGAGGTATCCCAAGTTCCATAATTTTATTTACAACATTTAAAAGAGAATAATGTATATCTTTCATATTTTTTATATGCATATCTGTACTTATTAAATCTGGCTCTAATCCTTGATTTACTGCTTTTTTAAAGACTTCAAAATCAAACTGTTCTACCCCATGACATACCTGAACCTCCCATGACTAAAGTCACAGGGTTCCTGCTTCATAGAATTTCGCATACTAACATATGTCTTACTAATTCTCCACAGGCTATCCCCGTAGTTCCTACGGTTCTTACATAAGTTATCTATTTTAAACTGTTATTAGTCTTAATCCTTCTTTTAATATATTTATACTTGCATTTATATCTCTATCGTGAGTTACATTGCAACAAGGACAAATCCATTCTCTTATGCTTAAATTCTTAATTGCCTCGTTTTTATACCCACATTTATTGCATATTTGTGAACTTGCAAAGAATTTACCTACCTTTACAATTTGTCTACCATACCAATTAGCCTTGTATTCTAATTGACTAACAAATTCTGACCATGACACATCAGAAATTAAGCGAGATAGTTTATGATTTCTAGTCATATTTTTTACTTGCAAATCTTCTATGCAAATAATATCATTCTCTTTTATTAATTTAGTAGATAGTTTTTGTAGAAAATCCTTTCTTTGATTAGCTATATGCTCTTGAAGTCTTGCAACTTTTAATCTTGCTTTATTTCTATTTAAACTACCAATTGTTTTTCTCGATAATTCTCTTTGTAATTTAGCAAGTTTGTTTAATGACTTTAGAAGATACTTAGGATTTTCTATAAATTGTCCACAACTTGAGATACAAAATTCTTTAATTCCTAAATCTAAACCTACCTGATTATTAGTATTTTCAAATGCTTTAATGTCTATATCAGTACAACATAATGATACATAATATTTACCACTTGGTTCTTTGGATACAGTAGCATTAAGTATTCTCCCTTGAGGTGCTTGTTTATCCCTTACTTTAACCATACCAAGTTTAGGTAGTTTTATATATTGACCAATGTACATAATATTTTCATTTGTAAAGTTCGTTCTATATGAAAATCTATTAGTTTTCTTTGATTTAAATTTAGGAAATCCTGTATTTTCTTTAAAGAATTTTTTATATGCGTTTTCTAAATCTTTTAAGGTGTTTTGTAGTGAAAATTTGTCAGGTTCTTTAAGCCAATCTAATTCTTTTTTTAAATTGGTCAAATCAGAACTGCACTGTTTATAAGTAAAAGTTTCTTTATCATTTTCATAAGCTTCTATTCTTTTAGAAAGATATTTATTATATACAAATCTACAACATCCAAAAGTTTTGTTAATTAACTTTTGCTGTTTTTTATTTGGATACATTCTAAACTTATAAGCTTTTTCCACTAATACCACCTCACTTTACTTGTTTTTTCTGATTATTAAATTCTGGGTGTCCATATTTTACACACCATACTATATACATATCCTCTACCATGAGTTACTTCCATTTTTCATCACTCATCATGATATTAACGTATGTAATTATTTAAAACAAGTATTTTGAAGGTTTTTGTATTTATTTTTAAATAACATATGTAAGAACCATAAGTCTTAACTTTTATCATTTTTGAGGTTGTCGTTCACATAAGTTCGCTACTACCTATGCAGTTCTCTTATGAACTTCTTA
>NZ_JAGWCS010000208.1:0-4261 GCF_020657705.1 Clostridioides sp. ZZV15-6598
ATTTTATTCATTAATAATACTGTTTTTTCTTACTTATTTTTTATTATTTATTATTGAATCATTAAATTTAATAAATAATGATGAATTAGAAATAATGAATCTCATATTAACTTTTTTAAGTAGTTTATATGTTATTATTTATTCTTTTAACTCAAAAGATTTATACCTTCTAAAAAATTTTAAAATAAGTGCATTATTAATTGTTTACTTTATATTTTCTCAAATCATATTTGGATTGATAATAAGTAAAAACCAGATTAACTATAATGGAATTTTATATTATATGCTTACCCCCTTAACATCATTAATATATATTTATCATTTTTTATGTGAAGAATATGGTTGGAGATATTATCTACAAAATCTCTTTTTTGATAAATTTTCTAAAAAAACAGGTGTCATAATGGTAGGTATTTGTTGGAGTTTATGGCATTTACCTCTACAATTTACATTATATAGTCCAGAAGCTCCAATACTTGGAAGCATAGTACATTTGATATATGGAATTGGTCTTTCTATATTTTTAGGTTATGTTTACATGAAAACTAAAAATATATGGATTTGCTCTATAATTCACGTTTTAGTTAATAGCTTATCTCTTATAGTTCTCGACAGCGGCACTGAAACAAATCTTAGTTATTATATTATTGTAGAACGCCTAATATTTGTATCTTTGTTTTATATCCCATTTCTATTTACAAAAGAGTACAAATAAAATATATAAAAATTAATATCAAGATATCTTATGACAACAGTCTCATATTATTTAATTATAAAAAATATACTGTTGTATAGAATTTAATAAATCATTTATTACAAATATAACAAAAAAACGATTAAAACAAATAATTAAAATAATAATTTTCATAAAATACTTTTTAAATAAAAAACTGACTGTCAGTTAAATATCAGTCAGTTTTTTATAATGCTTTTATTTAAATACAAATAAAATTGCATCTTTTAATACTTATTTATTATTCTTTTATGTAGCAATTTAGTCTGTTCTACTTTAATTTTGATACCATAATATCTATATATTCTTTTAAACCTCTAAGCTTTTCATCGGCTTCAACATCACTAGCTCCTTTTACAGCTATATAAAATTTCAGCTTTGGCTCTGTTCCAGATGGTCTTATAGCTACCCAAGACTCATCTTCCAAGAAATATTTTAAAACATCAGACTTAGGAAGATTATCTACACCATTTTTGTAGTCTTTTTTATCAACTACCTTTATATTATTTATACAATCAATTTGATTTTCTCTAAAATAAGATATTATTTCTTTTATTTTTTCCACACCTTCTATACCTTTTAAAGTTAAAGATATGGTCTGTTCTTTAAAGAATCCATATTTCTTATATAGTTCTATTAGGCCTTCATATAAGCTCATACCTTTTGAATAGTAAAATGCTGCCATTTCAGATATTAATAATGATGAAACAACACCGTCTTTATCTCTTGCATGAGTTCCAACTAAATAACCATAACTTTCTTCATATCCAAATACATAATTTCTATCTTTATTTTCTTCAAATAATTTTATTTTTTCACCAATAAATTTAAAACCTGTAAGAACATTTAGTACATCAACATTATTTTCTTTTGCTATATCTGCTCCAAATTCTGATGTAACTATAGTTTTTATCATTGTAGGATTTTCTTTTAATTTGTTATTTTCTTTTAAGCCTTCTATTATATAATGTGTCAACATTCCACCAATTTGATTTCCTGTAAGTAATACATATTCTCCTGTAGTAGTTCTTACAGCTACACCTACTCTATCACAATCTGGGTCAGTTGCTATTACAAGGTCTGCGCCTTTTTCTTTTGCAAGTAATATTCCTCTATTTAAAGCTTTTTTCTCTTCTGGATTTGGATAATCAAGTCCTGCAAAATTTGGATCTGGATTTTCTTCTTCTGGAACAACTAATATATTTTCAAATCCTACTTCTTTTAATGCTCTTCTTATTGGAATATTGCCAGTTCCACAAAGAGGTGTATAAACTATTTTAAAATTTTTACCTACGCTTTTTACTAAATCTTTTCTTATAACTTGACTTTTTACAGCTTCTATAAATTCAGTATCCTGTGTTTCGTCCAATAAGACTACTAAATTTTTATTAGCTTCACTTAAAGTTGGTATTATACTATAATCATGTATGCTATTTACTTTTTCTGTTATTGCATTTGCAATATCTGGCATAACTTGTGCCCCATCTTCCCAGTATACTTTGTATCCATTGTATTCAGGTGGATTATGGCTAGCTGTTATAACTATCCCTGCTATTGCATTTAGATTTCTAACAGCAAAAGACAATTCTGGAGTAGTTCTTAGACTATCAAATATATATGCCTTTATACCACACGCTGCTAATGTATTTGCAGATTCTATACAAAATTCTCTAGATTTATGTCTATTATCATGAGCTATTACTACGCCCCTATTTTTTTCTTCCTCTGTGGTATTTTCTAGTATATAGTTTGCCAATCCAAAAGTAGCTCTTCTAACTGTGTATTTGTTGATTCTATTAGTTCCTGCTTCAATTACACCTCTAAGACCAGCTGTTCCAAACTCTAAATCCTTATAAAATCTATCTTCTATCTCTTTTTCATTATCTTTTATTTTATCTAATTCTAGTTTTGTATCTTCATCAAAATATGAACTCTTTACCCATTCTTCATAAGTTTTAGTATAACCCATAATAAAATCCTCCCTATTTTATACATTTATTATAATTGCATAGATAAATCCTTTTTATACAATTATGACTCTTCTATATACTTATTAATTGACTTAATAAAAATATTTGCAATTATTCTATGACCTTCCTTAGTTGGATGCACTCCATCAAAATATAATTTTTTATATCCTTCTTTTTCCATACTTTTATTATATTCAGAATAAAAATCTACAAAATCAGTATTAAATGTCACACTAAATTTTTTTATCCAATAATTATATGACTCTAACTTTTTTGATACTGTATTAAAATCCGTAAAGCTACTCCAATCTTCTCTAACATTTGGAATATCTGGTTTCAGTGGTATACCTATTATCGGTATAATATTTTTTGCATATGCTTGATGTACCATAGCCATTACATTAGAATTAATAACTTCATTCCCTGCTCCAGCAATAAAATCATTAGTACCACCCATTATAAAAACTATATCGGGAGAATTCTGTAAAACATCTTCATTAAATCTAACTAACATACCACTTGTTGTATCACCATTTATACCCTTATTTATTATTTCTAATCTAGTCTCTTGACTCACAATGTTTGTCCATGAATTACTTCGTGATACTCCAAATCCATATGTTAAACTGTCTCCTAAGCAGACTATTTTCATCTTATCCCCCCTTAGCTATGTTTTTTCTGTTTCAAGAATAATCTAACAGTTTAATTAATTCATATTTTATACTTTTTTTCCTTCTAAGTAAAGTTATTATGTTCACTAAATTAATACACATATATATCTAAACTCTGTCTTCCCCAATTGGATGCTTTTCCTTCACTATTCATAAATATATCTATTCTATTACCTTTAATTGCTCCTCCGCAGTCTTCTGCAACAAATGTCATGCCTAATCTAGGTATATATACTTTTGTTCCATATGGAATTATATTTGGATCAACTGCAATTACACCCCATCTTGGCGTTGTACCAGTAGATGTTATAGTATCTCCTGCATATGCAGTAGCAACCACTGTCATATGTTTTCCTCCTCTTGTATTTGCTCCTCTTGATGCAATTAATACCTTTTCTTTAGTTCCATTTTTTATAATTTTTGTAGTTGGTTCTTTAGAAATTACTTCTTTTGATAAGACTTTTTTGACTAACTTTCCATCATGGTAAGTTAAATTATAGACTAGTTTTTTCTCTCCCTCTATTCCCTCTTGATAGACTTTAGATTTTCCTTTTACTAAATCACTATCATTCACTTGTTTCGTATCAAATGGAATTTTTTCAAATTCTTCTTTTTGATTTTTAGTTACTTTAACAACTTTAATTTTCATATTATCCTTTAATTCTGTATCCAAATCTGGATTAATTTTATCTTCAGAATTGTATTTCACTCCCTGTTCATCTAAAAGTTCTTCAACTGTCTTTTTAAATGAAGATACTTTTTGTTCTTGACCTTTAACAGTTAAACTTATCTCTTCTTTATTTAATATAGAATATATACTTACTAAACTCATTAAAATTGATACACTTAATAAAGATGATATTATTATTTTCTTTTCTCTTTTCTCC
>NZ_JAGWCS010000209.1:0-4258 GCF_020657705.1 Clostridioides sp. ZZV15-6598
GGTACATACTATGTCCATAGTATAATAAAATTATATTAAGCAAATAATAAAGAAAAAATAAAGTTTTTATTATATATTAAAACAGCAAAACGGTATAACCCTATTGGTTATACCGTTTTGCTGTTTGTAATGCATATTTATTGCCAATACCTTTATTGAAAGGTCTTACTTTTTATGTCTATTTATTTAACCATACTATGTTCTAATCTTAATTTATCAGCAATCATTGCTATAAATTCTGAATTAGTTGGTTTTCCTTTAGTATTGTGTACCGTATATCCAAATAGTTGATTTATTGTGTCAACTTTTCCTCTACTCCATGCAACTTCTATGGCATGTCTTATTGCTCTCTCAACTCTACTTGGTGTTGTATTGAATTTTTTAGCTATACTTGGATATAACTCTTTTGTTACTGCACCTAAAAGTTCAACATTATCAATGACCATTTTTATAGCTTCTCTTAGATATAAATATCCTTTTATATGAGCTGGTACTCCTATTTCATGTATTATGTTCGTGATTTCTGTTTCTATGTTACCTACATTTTTAACAAAATCACTTCTTGTCATTTGAGTTTCTTGAACTGGTCTAGGCTTTGGTTCTACTTGAGTAACTCTATTAGAAACAAGTTCTCTAATTCTGTTTATAAACACAACAAAATCAAACGGCTTTACTATGTAGTAATCTGCTCCTAGATTTATTGCGCTTTGAGTTATCTTATCTTGACCTACTGCTGATAGTACTATTATCTTTGGCATTTTAGGTATATCCATAGTATTTAATTTTTCAATTACACCTAATCCATCCAGATGTGGCATTATTACGTCTAATATTAATAAATCTGGTTGTGTCTTTTTTACTAAATCTAATGCTTCAATCCCATCTTTAGCTATGCCTAATATATCGATATCATCCTCATTAGACAAATACTCTTTTAATACCTGACAAAAATCCTTATTGTCATCTGCTAAAACTATTTTGATTTTTTCCACTAAAAATCCCCCCATTAAAAAACATCTTCTTATTACAGAAAACTAAACTTTTTACACAAATTGTTCCTAATTATCTACTCTAAAGCATATTCGACACTTCAAAATTATATTCCTCCTAGATAAGTGATAAAATAATAAAATTTTTTAATGCCTCACCTACAATTTTATCATTTCATCTATAAAAATACCATATCCTTTTTTCGGATTATCTCTAAAAACATGAGTTATTGCACCAATAATTTTATTATTTTGTATTATTGGTGCCCCACTCATCCCCTGTACAATACCTCCTGTGTATTCCAATAACTTATCATCTACAACTTTTATTACCATATCTCTATAATTTCCTTTATCATATACTATACTTTCTATTTTTATATCATAGCTTGTTATATTTTTGTTTTTGTCTTCAAAAAGGATTATTGCATCCCCTATTTTTACATCTTGAGGTCTTCCAACTTCGATTAATTGTAATTCTTTATTTGCTAAACTAAATTCTTTATTTTGTTTTTCTGTAATATTACCACTTATACCTAGTTCTGAGTTATTCGAAAAATTTCCCATCAGATTACTATCATTAAAATCACCTTTTATTCTACCTACTTTTTCATTACTAGCTTTTACTATTTTTAGTTTTTCTGGCTTATATATATACCCTTGCTTAATCTTTAATAGTTCATTAGTGTCCGAATCTTTTATAGCATGACCAATTGCTTTAAATTTTTCCATATTAGGGTCATAAAAAGTCATAGTTCCAATTCCAGATATCTTATCTCTTACCCATAATCCAAGTTTATAATTACCATTTTCTTTTTTAGTTTCTATTGTCTCTGTTTTATATTTATTTTTTCTTTCAAAAGTCACTTCTACTTTACTTTTTTTAGCTTCATTTAAAATTTTTGATACATCTTGACTATTTTTTATTTTTTTATTATCTATTTTTACTATATTATCACCAATCTGTATGCCTCCAATATAATCTATGTCCTCTTCCTCATACCCTAAAACTAATACACCATCTGTATTTGCTTTCACTCCAATTATATTTCCAAGTGGATATACATATTTTTTATCATGATTCTTAATCGTAAAAGTTTCTATTGGGGTCTCATTATTCGTATTACAATTTTTATTTTGAAAAATTATAACCATCATAAAAATCGATACAGCTCCTAATATTATCCAAATATTTTTGAAATTCTTATTTATTTTGTTCATATATTCATCTACTCCTATGCTGTATTATTATGTATTTATAATTCCTTTTTCGTAAAAATTTATTCATTTAAAAACCTCGTTGTATATCTTACTAAGTGCTTTTTAGCCTATAATATGGTAGTATTATATTGTAGTAAAAAGTTTGAAGGGCGGTAATATTTTGAAATTAAATGTAAGAATTGCAGACATAAATAATTGGCATGATTTAGTCAATTTGTCTGTAGATAAAAATCAATTAGATTATATAGAGAGCAATGCACTTTCTATTGCTGAGTCTAAGTTTATAACGGCTTGGATACCTGTTGGAATATATGATGACAATATACTAATAGGATTTGCTATGTACGGTCGCCTAGAAGATGATAGAGTTTGGCTTGATAGATTCATGATTGACTCAAAGTATCAAGGCAAAGGGTATGGAAAAGCATCCTTGGATTTCCTTATAAATCATCTTAAAAATGAATATAATTGCAATGAGTTATACCTTAGTATATTCGATAACAACAAAATGGCTATTGGACTTTACAAAAGCTTTGGATTTGAGTTTAATGGAGAACTTGACTATGGTGGAGAAAAGGTAATGGTATTAAAATCTAATTGATATTAACAAAAATATATATCTATCAAGGAGGTGAAATCATTATATAAAAATATTTATATAATGATAAATAAAATGACTCAAAATGTAATTTTAAAATTTGTTGAAGCAAATGATTTAGAAAATCTTGAAAATGTAAAGATTTTATTCACTGAATATTCAAATTCATTGAATATAGATTTATGTTTCCAAGACTTTAATAATGAATTAAAAACACTTCCAGGAAAGTATAAAAAACCTTCTGGTTCATTAATACTAGCATTTGTTGATGAAAATTTAGCAGGTTGTGTTGCATTAAAAAAACTTGAAGATGATGTATGTGAATTGAAAAGGTTGTATGTAAGAGATAAATTTAGAGGACTTAAAATAGGAAAAATATTATTAGAAGAAATTGTAAAAGAAGCTAAAAAGATTGGATATACATATATGAGACTAGATACTCTTCCAAGCATGAAAAGCGCTCAAGGTTTATACGAAAAAATTGGTTTTTATGATATAAACCCTTATACTTATAATCCAATCGAAGGGGCTAGATACATGGAATTAAAATTATAAATAAAAAAATAGAGTATAAATAAAATTATAGACATTTTATTTATACTCTATTTTATTGATTAAATTATTTTGAATATATTTATTTCTCTAAGTCTTCCAAACCAATACTTATATCTTCAGTTATATCTTTTATATATTCTACTCCATTGTTGTATGTAAGCTTTGCTTTAATATAAACTATATCATTAATATCCTTTTTAGGAAAAGTAGACTCATAATTTACTTGATTTCTATCTATATTATCATCTTTACTATCATTCGATACTTTAGCAGACTTTGCTTTATATACAATGTCACCTTTACCTTCATTTACAATAATATCTACATTTTTTAACTTGATATTATCATAAACTTTATTTTTTGATTTTTCACTTTCATGATTAAATAGATTGCTATTTTCCAATATTTCAATAAAATATTCCTTATTGTCCCTTATTCCATAATTAAATACAGGTGGTTCAGGCATATAATCAGACTTAGTCAGTTTTTGAACATCTGAGCTTTCAGATATTGTACCACTTGTAACTACTTTATAATCATATTCACTACCTGTAGTTATTTTTATTTCACAAATATATGATAATTCTCCATGTTTTGTCATCTCAATCTCATTCCATTTATCACTATCTGCTTTATACATAAAGAGTACCTTGCCATCCTTACCAAGTTTACTCAACTGTGTATCCACATCAATCACACATTCGTCTTTTTCTAATTTTTTAACTTTTAAATCAATACTTTTTGTTATATAACTCTTGGACATTTCTTCATTAATTGTATTGCTAATATCTGACTTAGTATTCATAAGTTCTCGTGATAAATAATCTAATTTATCATTAGAAGTTTCAAGATTATTTTTAATACTATTAATAGTTAATAAAATATACCCTAATAC
>NZ_JAGWCS010000210.1:0-4176 GCF_020657705.1 Clostridioides sp. ZZV15-6598
TTTTTATTATACCATTATTTAAAAATATTATTAAGTATTAAATACACTTTTTTAAATTCTAAATATTGTACTCTATGTATATGTAATTATTAATTTAAAATTTTTTATATGATATGTTATGCTGAGCCTCATGTAGTAAATTTACAACGAGCCTTAATGACTTGTATAAATATTCCATTAAAACAAAATTAGGAAGGCTTAAAATGGCTTATATGAGTTCTAATAAAAAAGTAGGCGGCTTGAAAAAGGTAATCTACTATTTTTTGTAGGATTGGTGGTATTGCTGACATACAACTGACAAATGAACTATAAAAACTTACCCAGTAGGGGTACGAAAGTGTTGCTATTACTGGGTTTTATAAAACAATGGCATAAAATACATAATTTTATGTCTTTTCTACTGACAACACAAAAAAGCCTCTAAGCATTGAAATAACTAATGTTCAGAGGTTTTATCTTTAAAATTAAATTTTATCTATTTAATATCTATTTTCTGTTTTGTTTTGAAACATTTTAACACTTCTCATAGAATCTTTTGTAGTTTTTACTACATCAACAATAACTCTTATCTCATATTCATTACAGTCACTTATAACTTCTTGTAATTCTTTTTCAAAAACAACTTTAGAGTCTAAGATTGTATCACACAATAATTCATCTATTGAAACATGTAAAGTATTAGCAATCGAAATTAAAGTTGGCAGACTGACACTAGAACCACCTCGCTCAATGTTTGACATGTGCTGAGGAGTTATATTTACTAATTCTGATAAAGTATCTTGTGTAAGTCTTTTCTTTATTCTAGCAATTTTTATCCGTTGTCCAATCGCTCTAAAATCTAAGTCCATTTTTTACTTATTCCTTTCAGCTACTATTTTTGTATATTGTAACCTTTTCAGAATTGTATTATAATAAACTCACTAAAATAATATCTGTAAAATCTTTCATTTGAAAGAAATAAAAAATATTCTTTTTAAATTATTTAATAATAGAAAGAAGGTGTGTAATGATTAGAAAACTTTCACCAGCAGAATTAAAAGTTATGAAATTTATTTGGAATAAGAACGATATAGTGACATCAAAAGAAGTCATAGAAGCGAAGGAGCAAGATTGTAATTGGAAAGCAACAACTACATTGACTATTTTATCAAGATTAGTTAATAAACGCTTTTTAAGTGCTGAGAGAATAAAGCGAATGGCACACTATACAATACTTATTACTAAAAAAGAATATGTAAAGTTTGAAACAAAAATGTTCTTAGCTGATATACATTCTAATTCAATAGAAAGTCTAATTGATTCTTTGATAGACTGCACTAAAAAAAAGTAGCAACTTAATAAGTTTTAATATTTTAAAATCATTCGTTCTATAGTTGTAGTATATAGAATTGTCGTTTTGTAAAATTCATGAAAAAGTATAAAAAACACATCCATTTCCATACTTAAAAAAAATTTTCGTCTGTATGTAAAAATAGACATACCAACCCGTACGAATGTTCTATAAATATAGAATTATTTGTCTGTAAATTATGTTTAATATACTATGTTTAATAGCTGAAAAGCATTGCAAAAAGGGGGGTATATATGGTATGTGAAAGGCTAGAGAAAGTTTTATTTTGTTGTAGTCCTTCCATTTCCATAACACCAAAAGTCCTAAAATACTAATGTTAAACTACCCCTTAATTAGTGGTGTTATAAAGTGAAAATTTTAATTTTGTAATCATAGTTTTAGCCTAGAAAATATTGCTAATTTGTGATTTGAAAAATGATTTCGTTAAGAGGGGTATGGGGATGATAGATAGAGTTAACTTATATAAAAATGTAAAGCTAGATACAAGTAAGTTTAGTTTAAAGCTAAAAAAGAACTATGATGAATATATAGAATATACTGGAGAAGTAAAAAAAGTTATTTCTTCATACATACTCACTTGGAATGGAGTAAGGTTTCTATATGCTGTAAATTCAAATAAAATATATGTGAATGGTAGACTTGTAATGTTGCTTAGAGAAGGTAACCATGTACATAACATAGATGATTTGTATAGTTACAGAGAAGAAATAAGACAAAAGATAAATAATAAGCTTAAAGAGTTATTTAACATAGAGTTAGATATATTAGAGTTTACAGTTGCAAGCATGGAGGTAACATTTAATATTTATAATGTAAATGCAGATTTGTATTTAAGACTATTTAATCAGATTATAAAAGATAAAGCTGATAGTAGATATATTAACTACGTCGATCGAAATAACATAGACACAAACACGAGCGTTTACATAAAGTCTAAGAATAATTATAAGAGCAACATAAATAAAACATACACTATTAATTTTTACAACAAATTAGAGCAACTGAAAACATTAAAAAGTAAAGCAGATATGTATAAGAGTAGTATAAATATAAATGAGATTGACTTGGAGCTTGCGACTAATACTTTAAGATTAGAGGTTAAGTGTGCAAATTATGAACTCAAAAAGTATGGTAAGACATTTAAAACATACTATGATGATATATACATATGCAGAGATATAGTCTTAACTAAGTATAAGAGATTCATCTGTAGCACTAGACTAGACTTTTACAATTACTTTGAAGCTAAGAAAATAGTCCAAGAGACAAATAAACTAAAAACTAATAGTAAAAAGAAGCTATTACAATATTTAGAGTTAAGATATGCTAAAAAGAAAAAGTATTCTAAACAAGAACTAAAGAAATATTTTAAGATGTTAGAAGCTTTAAATATAGCCCCTGCACTCATAAAAACAGTTTACAAAACAAACAAATTAGATAGTCCGATTAAACTTTTAGACCAAAAAATAGAAAAATTGATGGAAAATGCTAGTAATATTTGATAACTAGAATTATAATTAACTTATATAAAAAATTGAATATAAAAAAAGACTACTACCTCAAGTTTGGTCGCCAAACCAATTTTGAGTTAATACTAACTATCTCGACATAGCATAGTAAATAGTAATCTTTTAACTATAGTTTAAAATACTAAATGTTTTGGAGAACATAAAGTATATAAAATATAGCTGTTATCTTCTTAGATATACATAGATTATAAAAGATGCAAGACAAAAAATCAAGATGATAACGATAAAAGATGATTGATTACAAGCTTTGTTCAGATGGTGGACAAGGCTTTTTTTAATGCGATAAATGCGAGAGTGGTTATAGGAATAACACTCTATATAAAAATAAAAAACTGACGAGTTAATCACTCGTGACAGTGCCGTTTGAGGGGGAGGGACAATTTCTTAGACAAGCTAATAAAGTAATAAGGCTTTAGAAGTGGAGTGCCTGTCCTAGTGTGGGGCGACTGTGAAGGAATGATTATCCTACTTGATAATACTAGACCTAAGCGAGTTTGAACAGTTGACGTTGAATAAGTTTCTACATAGATACAAATAAAACGTAGGGTATACGGATACCTCATGAAAAAGTGGTGTTGTATATCCTCTTATATCTTAAATATATTTTGGGATATAGGGGGAGAATAGCCATTTCCTAATTCCCTATGGTGTAGCATTGGTTGATAGAAAAATCAATTAAAATAATACTTTTAAAATCTTTAAGGCTATGAGGGGGTAAGGTATGAACTGTAACGAATGTAACGGTTGTAATAGGGTATTTTTGTACTAAAAAGTAAATATGATTAGTTACTAAACTTATGTAACATAGTTTAAATATAGAGTAATAGAAATGAATATAAAAGAGTTGATAATAAAATGATATAAAGTAAAGTGAATAACTACTTTATCTAGATTTTAAAAATGGTAATTTATGTTATAATAATTTTAACAAGAAGATGTAACCTATAATCTAAGAGTGGAGTTCATACAAAGAAAAAACCTTACTTCTGAATTTTATGGAAGGAGGTGAAGAAGTATGGACGTATTTTTACTAAGTGTATTAGCAAGTTTAATTGCTAGTCTAATAGTTTATTTAATAAATAAATTATTTAAGATAAAAGTAAAAAGCCACTCTACGGCAAAGAGTGACTTTGATTTTGAACTAAAAATTAAGTTCAAAAAAGATTAATCTAAATTAGTGAACTCTACTCTATTGCATATTAGAATATAGTTCTTCTTGTTTTTATTATACCATTATTTAAAAATATTATTAAGTATTAAATACACTTTTTTAAATTCTAAATATTGTACTCTATG
>NZ_JAGWCS010000211.1:0-4106 GCF_020657705.1 Clostridioides sp. ZZV15-6598
CATCTATTTATATTTATGATATGTTTTTTATTTTTAGGAGTCATATTTTATTGTCTACAAAATAAAATTTATGTGTTATATCAAAATAAAGATTTGCTTACATACACAGATTCATTTTTTATAGAAAATTTACTTTTTTGTAAAAAAACAAATATTTTGTATTTGTTAAACAATAAAATAGGATATCTTATTTATGGTAAAAACCTTTTAAGATATCCTGTTAGTATTTAATATTCTCTACTTTTTTAATATATTTACTATTTCAAAACTGCCCCTGTATTTGCTGATGTAACCAACTTAGCATATCTACTTAAATATCCATGCTTTATTTTTGGTTCTAAAGGCTTAAATTTTGATTTTCTCTTTTCTATTTCTACTTCATTTACTTTTAACTCTAATTTTTTATCTAGTATATTTATAGAAATTATATCTCCTTCTTCAACTATTCCTATTAAGCCGCCTTCCATAGCTTCTGGAGAAATATGTCCTATAGATGCACCTCTGGTAGCTCCTGAAAAACGACCATCAGTAAGAAGTGCTACGTGCTTATCAAGCCCCATTCCAGCAACTGCTGATGTAGGAGATAACATTTCTTTCATTCCTGGCCCTCCTTTTGGACCTTCATATCTTATGACTATAACATCACCTTTATTTATTTTTTTGCCAAATATGGCACTTACAGCTTCTTCTTCTGAATTAAAAACTCTTGCTGGCCCTTCATGAATCAACATTTCCTCTGCTACTGCTGATTTTTTTACAACTGCTCCGTTTATAGCAAGATTACCTCTTAAAATTGCTAGACCTCCTTGACTGCTATATGGATTTTCTAATGTATGTATCACTTCTTCATTCTCTATCTCACAATTTTCGATGTTTTCCCCAATAGCTCTACCTGTTACTGTTTTACAATCTAAATTTATTCCTTTTTTCTTTGAAAGTTCATTCATTATAGCTGGTATTCCACCTGCCATATGTAAATCTTCGATATGGTGCTTACCACTTGGACTTAATTTTGTTAAGCAAGGAGTTTTTTCACTTATTTCATCAAACAAATCTAAATTAAGTTCTATTCCTGCTTCATAGGCTATTGCAGGCAAATGAAGCACTGTATTTGTAGAGCCAGCCATTGCCATATCTACAGTTATTGCATTTTTAAAAGCATCTACTGTCAAAATATCTCTAGGCTTTATATCATTCTTAAGAAGTTCCATGACATACATACCTGCATATTTTGCTATTCTTTTTCTTTCACCAGAATGTGAAGCAGCAGTACCATTATATGGAATACCCATACCTAGTGCCTCTGTTAAGCAATTCATACTATTAGCTGTAAAAAGCCCAGAACATGAACCACATCCAGGACAAGAATTCATAGCCAACACTTCTAGTTCCTCTTCACTCATTGTTCCATCCTTACAAGCTCCAACACCTTCCATTGCAGAGTTGAAGTCATATACTTTTCCGTTTGTTTTTCCTGGAAGCATAGGCCCTCCACTTACAACAACACTTGGTATATTGAGTCTTGCAGCTGCCATTAACATCCCTGGCACAATTTTATCACAATTAGGTATAAGTACTAATGCGTCAAAACCATGTGCCATTGCCATTGCTTCTATAGAATCGGCTATTAATTCTCTTGAAGCAAGTGAATAATTCATTCCAACATGCCCCATAGCTATACCATCACAAACTCCTATAGCTGGAAATTCTAATGGCAAGCCACCACTCATTCTCACTCCATTTTTTGCTGCTTCTGCTATTTCATCAAGATGAAGATGACCAGGAATCACTTCATTTTGCGCATTTACTATACCTATTAATGGTCTTTCAATTTCTTCTCTAGTAAGACCCATCCCATACATTAATGCTCTCTTTGGAGCTCCTTCTATTCCTTTTTTTATATCGCTTCTCATGGTATTACCTCTTTCTTATATTTTTAAAATTTTCATAATATTATTATAATATATTTTGATATCAATTAATTACAAAAAATCCAAAAAATATTAAAAGATATTAATATAAAATTATTACGATTTTATATTAATATCTTACACAAATAAATTAAATGGTTATTTTCTCTTAGATATACTGCTTGGAGAAATCTTTTTTGCCAATATTAAAGATGTTATTATTAATAAAAACAACAACACTATAGAAATTATAAAAGAAGGATTAGTAATATCAATAGCTTTATCTCCTATATTTAAGAATACTAATGTTCCTGGTAAAATTCCAATAAGTGTTGCAAGCATATAGCTACTAAACTTTATGTTAGTAAGTCCTGCTCCATAGTTTATAAGATTATATGGAGTAATTGGTATCAATCTTAATACAAATATAATAAAAAAACCTCTTTTCTCATCTGCCTCCATAAAAAGTTCCCATAAAGATGGTGATAATTTATTTTTTAAAAACTTAGTTATGGCATCCTTAGCTAATACCTTGGCCATCATAAACATAATTGCACTATTAATACCTGCACCTATTATCGTATAAAGTGTTCCTTTCCACAATCCAAATGCTAATCCTCCAGCTAATGCTAATACTGGAACTGGAAAAAAAGTAATTGGTAAAATTGAGAAAATCAATATATATACAAAAGGTGCATAGTTTCCATATGATTGCACATATTGACGTATATGCTCTGCTGTAATATCTCTAAAAAATGTATAATAAATAAGTATAAAAATAACAATAATAAGTGCTGTAACAATCCCTTTCAAATTCTTTTTTATAATAAGTATCATCCTTTCCATATGTATTTATTGTATCTTGCTATTATTTATTTTCTTTTTCAAGTTTTGATAATATTATTATAATACATTTTTTTATTAACTAATTACAAAAAATCTAAAAAATATCAATAAATTACACAACTAAACTAAATAATTATTTTTTATTGTATTACTTAGAAAATTTTTTTAATAAATAAAAAAACATTCCTGTTAAGAGAATGTTTTTAAGTATATAAGTGTATTAGAAATACACTGCTATTTTTATTGTATAAATAATAGTTTTGGAAAATATAAGTCTGAAATATATTCATATATTTAATATATAAATCCACAAACCTTCATAAAATAAGTATTTTTTAAAATTCCATGTTTTTAACTACCTATCACATAATAACATAGTTTTGTAAAGTTAAACCATTACAAATATTTTACCTAATAAAGCATACTACAAAAAATACTCATCGTCTTAATCGTAGCAATTCCTTAGCAGCCTCATCTACTTCTGAAATATTTTCCCATTTTGTTGGATTTTCTGCAATTCTCTTTATAAAAGGTATAATTGTTTCAAGCTTTTTATCTGTGAACATTGGTAATAGACATACGATTATCCAATATTTCCAATCATCATCTTGTTCCTCTGGGGTAAGAATATCTATTATCAATGGAGTAATAATTTCTTGATGTAATGCCAATACAGGCAAGATATCTTTTGCAACAGGCCAATTGTAATCTTGTATCCATTCCAAAAGTCTAGGGCAAATAGGTTTTATCTCTTCACCAGATAATAATTTTAATTTTTCAATATTACAGTTATCAAACTTATCTTTTGGAAGTAGTTCTTTGACATTTTTCATAATCTATTTCTCCAATCCAACACATAATAGTTGCCTTATCTCCCTTAATTAAAATATACAATAAATTTTCAAAATAATAAAGATTATTTTAAGTTAATCAAATACAATATTTGAAACTTTATCCCAGTTAATCGCTCTCGAATTATATTCAGGGTGCGATAATTTCACTACATGAGTTGAATTATTATAATTATAATAAATTGTAGTAGTACCATCAATTTGGTTCCTCTTGTATCCTTGATAGCTAGCATCATTTGGCACTTTTTTTTCAATCAGACTATATGCAGATGAAGCATCAAGCATTTTTACTTTATTAGGAAATATTAACATAAAAAAAGTTATAAGAGCAAAAATACATATACATGTAATACTATACCATTTAATCCATTTCATACAATTCCTCCTATTTTACCAATATATACTATTATTATTTCCATATATTTATAATATTTATACATATGATAAAGTTTTTAAATATTTACATATTAGATGTAGAAGATTCTATTCTATTCTATAA
>NZ_JAGWCS010000212.1:0-4042 GCF_020657705.1 Clostridioides sp. ZZV15-6598
CATGAAATGTGAATTATTTTCAAAGGTATGCTTTACTTTCTCAACTAACATATAATTTTGTAAATCAATATCTCCTAGATTTAAAAAAACAGGTACTAAACAACCTGCTCTAACTCTTATATCACCAAGTACATTTTTTAAACTCAATGACTTAGTTTTCTTATTATATAGTTTTAGAAGTATATCACATTTTTGTTTTATTTCTGCTTCACTCATGTTTTTATCTACTGTATCAAATAGTTGTAGTATTCCCCAACTTCTCATATGAGTTGAGTCTTGAGCAATATACACATCTCTTTTTCCTGTTTCTTCATTATCTCTTACTAATTTTATCTTTGTGTAAGTATCACTGTCTATACTTGAGTTATAGTCAAAGTCCTCAATTACATCATTATTCATAACAGTATCTAATTTCATTGATGCAACATTTTTTAATGTTATTCTTCCAAAATCATCATATAAAACATACATTTCCTTTTTCTCTCTTAAAGTATCATCAAGTGCAGTTAAAATCATATCAAAGAGTGTTTTATTTTCTTCTATCCTAGATATTTTGTACTTTGTATCTTCTATGACATTGTATTTTAAATTAAAATCTTTAGCTAACATCTTTACAAGTTCAGATGCAGTTTTATTATTATATACATAAGTATCTTTATTTTTAAAGTATCTCAACTGGTCGTAAGCAACAATTTTAATATGATTTTCCTTATCTCTTTTCTTCTGAAATATATATCCATAAAATATGCCTACGCCCTTGTAATACAGCCTTACAGAGTTACCTTCACAGAATTGTAGTATATCATCCATGACTATTGTAAATTCAAGTTTAGATGGTGTTCCTCTTCTCTCTATTTCCCATGTAATGCCATCAATAACAGCAGGTTCGTAAAAATCTTCCCAGTGTGCAATAACTAGCCTTACATCCCTATCATTTGCTAGAACTAATTCATCAGCCAAGTTTTAACACCTGCCCTTTATAGATTGTATATTTACTTAAATTCTTTCCCTTATTTGCCTTATCCATCATTGATTTATTTAGTTCATATACTTTCTTATATAGTGAACCATTTCCAAGTTGTTTTTGACAAATTGACCAAAGACTATCTCCAGCCTTGACTGTGTAAGTCTTAGCATTTGGTGCATTAACTGAATCAGCTCTCTTTGGCTCTATCTTTACGTTTGGTCTACCACTATCACTAGTCGTTTTAGGTGGAGCAGGAACTAACTTTTTAGTTGAGTAATCTCTATATTGTTTTAACTTTATTGCAACTTTAACATCTGAACCATTCTCTGCATCTTCTACTATGTTATATTCCTCTAATGATACTTTCATATTAGTGTTAAATAGTACTTTGTTGCCTAATGCACGAGATACAATAAATTGAAATGGCTTACAATCAGTTTTTAATAGTTCTAGTTTACTTAAAAAGAATTGGACATCCCTAAATTGACCACGATAAAATGGTAATTTATTATGTGTAAATTCTGCTTCAAAACTTATTTCAGATAACCCTTCCTTTTTTAATATATTTACTTCTCCAGTATTTATTAAATCAACTGTCTTATTTTTATTTGTCACTTTGACTTCAAGCTTACCAGGCGGGATTGGTAATTGTACTCCATCTAGGTAAAATTCATAAGCCATTTATATCCCTCCTTTCTAAACTATTCCCTCAGCTGATACAACCATGGCATCATTCAGTTTTTCTGTTAGTACGTTGACTATACCATCCACATCTGCGTCTTTACTTATATTGTTTGTATTATTCATATCAATTTTTATATTTACTCCTGTAAACCTATTGATTGTTTCTTGCTCTGCTATATCTCTAAGATATTTTAAGTCCTCTTGACTTTTATCCATTGTTTTAGCCATTTTTGCAGTATTCCCCGCAGTGTCTTTTGCTCCTTTTGCTGCGTCGCTGAGTGGAGAATTTAAGCCTGCTGAACCTATTGAATCGCCAAGTCCGTATTTTTTATCCCATAAATCATCAAGTCCTAAGTCTTTCTTAGCTTTTTCGGCTATCTTGTTAATGTCAAAACTATCTTTCAATTTATTTTCTAAATTTTGACCTACTTCATACCCTTTTTTGTAAGAGTCGAATGGATTTTTAATGTCCATATATGGTGCTTTCCAGTCTTGTGGTTTTACAGGTTCTTTTAGAGTCTTTTGGTAATCTTTGTATTGTTTTACAAAAGAATCTACTTTATCTAAGCTTCCTATAGTTTTTATATTTATACCTGGAATTAAGTTTAACGCTTTTATAACTCCATTTATACCTTTTATCGCTATGTTAGCTGCACTTACAAAAGCATTTGCTAAAGCTGTAGCACAATTGTCAAAGCTTCCTCCAACATCACCCATAGAATCTATTACAAAATTTTGGAATTTATAAAATAACATCTGTACATTATAGATAACAATATTAAACGAATTAACAAAGAACTCTGCAAATGCCATTACAATATTACAAGCTCCTGCAAAGACATCATAAATACAAGCTCCCAAGAAATAAAAACACCCTACTACTACTCCAGTTGCAGAAATACTAGTTCCTGCAAAATGGTTGAATATAGCTATTCCTACAAATGTTGCTGCTATAACTAAGGCTACTGCTGCTACAACCATAACTATTGTGGTAATTAAAAGCAACATTGAACCGCTTAGTGCATCCGTTGATATTTTTGCAGCTATATTCATCATTATATTAGTTAATAATGAACCATTTAGCAAATTAGTCCAAAATGTCTGTAAAGCTGTCCACCCCACCTGAATAGCTGTAACTAAAGCACCTGCCAAAACAGCTGTTTTATATAAACCCCACAAAACGATGCTTGTTATCAAAATAGGTTGTATTATACTCCAACCTTGTGCAATAAAATTAATGACACTTCCTATGACTGTTAATAGCCATCCAAAGCCTTGTGAAATTAAACTGATTCCGACAATCATCATATTAAAAAATCCACGAAATGCCGGACTACTCAATAAATCAATTATTACATTAAACACTTTATAACCAACATTCCCAAGTATATATAAAGAGTCTGTAACATCAGTTATAAAGGTTCGGAATCCCCTGCTTGAGACCGTGTCCTCAATTTTCTTTTGTATAGCTCCGAAAATCATTACTGCATTATTTTTTATGCTAGTGAAAATTTGACCAAGTGTATAAGGCATCTGTTCAAATTGCTTATTTGTTTCAGCTGATGCAGCAAGTAAGGAATTTTTTACAATATCTGCTGTCAACATTCCCTCACTTGCCATACCTCTAATTTTGCCTATATCCACGTCTAAGTAGTCAGCAATCGACTTAATTATATTAGGTGCTGACTCAAATACAGCATTCAGTTCCTCTCCTCTCAACACACCAGAACCTAAACCTTGAGTCAATTGTAAAAGTGCCGAACTCATCTCTTGAGTACTAGCTCCTGCTATTATAAATTTTTTGTTCAATTGTTCTGCAAAGCTTACTATTTCTCTAATATTAGAAAATGCACTACCTGCATTCATACCAATTCTACTCACTATTTGTGCAGTATCTAAGTAAGATGCACGAGACCTCTCAGCTGATTGGAAAATCATCTTATTTAGTCCTCCATCTGAGAGTTGACCGTCATTTATCATGTTCAATCTAGCATTCGTACTGGTCATCTGGTCACTTAAATTTGCTAACCCCCCAATACTTTTTAATCCTAAATAAGTTGCAGCTAATTTTTTGACACTTCCAAGTAATTTATCTGTATTACTTGCTCCTCTGTTAATGTCTTCATTAAATTTCCTTTGTTCATTATCAGCACTTCCAATTTTTTGTTCTATTCTTGTTAAAACTCTTTCAATATTGTTTAGGCTTTGTTGAGATGCTTGTATGCTACCAGTATTAAGTGGGTTGTGTAATCTTTGTTGCAATCTTTCTAAGCTATTAATTGTCGTATTAATAGATGCTGTCATATTCCTAAACGCAGGTGTCATTCCATCGAAAATTCTAATGGATGTTTGTATTGTAGCCATATTTTCACTCTCCTTTCTAAAATTTTT
>NZ_JAGWCS010000213.1:0-4012 GCF_020657705.1 Clostridioides sp. ZZV15-6598
CTAAATAAAATATTCTGTTCTAATTATATTTTTTGTTTTTTATAAAAAATACAACGATTATTGCTAGAATAGGATTTATTGAAAATCCTACTAATGTCCAAAAACTACTGTTGAGATTTTTATTTGTAGAAATTTTATTGCATGCAATTAAAACTATTATATAAATGATACAATTTACTATTTTAAATATATGTGATGTAAAATTTTGGGCAAGTGCAAATAAAGTAAATGCATAAAATAAGCCCATAAAAGCAAAGAAAATATAGTTTAAGTTCTTAAATTTTGGCAAATGTTTTTTACTATCATTAATTGACATAATAACACCAAGAACCATAGCTATCCATCCAAATAAATTTGCTGCTTGTAGACTAAATATTGTCATGTGTATTCTCCTTTATAATTATTTACATTAAGTATACAAGATAATTTGCCAATATGAAAGTGGATAAAAGCAATTATATAATTCAAGAAAATTGAATACAATGAATGCTTTATAGAATTAAAATATAATAAAGTAGAGTATTAAATTAAAATCTTTTAATTCAATACTCTACCTTTAATTTAATACACTATCTTAAATAAACTAAAATTCAAATTCATTTTCCCAATCAAATTCTTCTGATTTTTCTGCACATTTAGGCCAATGGTTACACCATTCAGGGACTGATGGATTTTCAATTCTATCAATACTTGGAGTATATGGTTTTAAGTCGATAACAGGGCTATTATCATTAGCATCAATATATGGAATTTTTATTATACCATGCTCATGGTCAATGCTAATAATTTGTACAGTAGTTAATGCTATTGGATTAGGTCTAATAGGTGACCTTGTCGCAAATATTCCCATAACATCAGGTGCTTTTTTATAAGGTTTTGGAGTTTCTAAGATACTTCTTGCTTCAACATCATCAAATCCATCAAACCACCAGATTACATTTAAATGACTAAATCCATCAAGCTCTTTTAATGCAGGTATATACTTTTTATCCAATTCAATAGAAATTTCTTCGCCTTGAACACGTATTTTTCCTATAGGGTTTACTAAAATTTGTTTCATAATATTACCTCCAATTATTTGGTTTGTTATTTGTAATTTTAGAGTAAACCCTAACACCATGTGAGAGTCAATATAAAAAAGAGATAGAAGCATATGATTAAAAGGATAATACATTTTTTGCATGAAGCATAACACCAGTTATAAGACAGTCTTCATCAATATCAAAGGTGGCTGTATGAAGAGGAGAATTAATATTTTTTTCCTGATTTGCACAACCAAGGTGATAAAAAGCACCTTCACAATACTTCAAAAAATATGAAAAATCTTCAGCACCAAGAGTAGGTGTATCTTTAATTAAAATATTTTCTTTTCCAAATAACTCTACTGCATTTTGTTTAACATAATCTACAAGAAAATTTGAATTTATAAGGGCAGGATAACCTTCTTCAATTTCAACATCAATATTTCCGCCAAATGTTTTGCAAGTAAAATCACAAACCTCTTTAATGCGTTTTTTTGAAAAGTCTCTGGTTTCTTGTGTTAAAGTTCTTAAGGTTCCTTTTATAACAACTTTATCACAAACTATATTTTCTTTAATTCCGCCTTCAATTTTTCCTAAAGAAATAACTACAGAGTCAGTGGGGTTTGTATTTCGACTGACAATTGTCTGCAAAGCAGTTATGATATGGGCAGAGATAACTATAGCGTCAACACCTTGATGTGGATAAGCACCATGACATTTTGAACCATGTACAGTTATACAAAGTGTATCTGTTGATGCATTTAAAGTATCGTATTTTAGTTCAATTAAATTTTTATCAATATTGGGATTTACATGAAGACCAAATATATAATCTACATCTGGATTTTTCATACATCCATCTTCTATCATAAGTTTAGCACCACCAATAGTTTCTTCAGCAGGTTGGAAAAAAAATTTTACATTTACATTTAGATAATCCTTTAATTTAAATAGGATATTACAAGTACCAAGTAAAATAGCAGTATGTGCATCATGGCCACATGCATGCATTTTGCCTAAATTAGTAGATTTATAAGGCGAATTGAGTTCTTCTGTTATAGGTAAAGCATCTATATCAGCTCTTATAGCAACTGTATCAAAGTTTGGATTTACATTTATATATGCAGTTACTCCTGTGTGATTTTCATATTCAATATAACTTATACCTATTTCATCTAAATATTTAATAATTTTTTTCTTAGTTTGAAATTCTTCTAATCCAAGTTCTGGAGTTTTGTGTAAATCTCTTCTAATATCTATAACCCAATCATTTATATCATGGCAAAGAGCTTTAATATTAATCATAAAACACATCCTAACTATATTAAAAATTCATTTTTCTTCATTAATTATATTATTCTATATAAAACATTATTCTGACGTATAAACTCTATAAATTTATATAAATACTTTATATTTTTTATATTTTTATTTCCTTTTTCATCCTGCCCTATTTTGAAAAATATCTACTCTAGTTTAATATAGCAGTCCAAAGGCTTAAATTCGACCTCGTCAATGTCTACATATTAGCACAATCTTTTTATTTGATTTTCTATGCTAATTTAAGAAACCACACTTGTGATTACTTTTATAATTTGCTAAATTAATACTTGCATTTTTATCCCTATCAATCAAAAGATTACACTCTTCATTAGGACATACATAAGTCCTATCTTTTAGTTTTAAATCTTTTTTGATAGTCCCGCAACATGAACACATTTTACTACTTGGATAAAATCTATCTGCTTTAACAAATTCGATTTTACTCCATTTACATTTGTATTCAAGTATAGTTATAAACTTATTAAAACATTGCTCTGAAATTGCTTTAGACAAGTGTTTATTTTTTAATAAACTTCTTACATTTAAATCTTCTACTACTACTCTACAAGGCTTGGTTTTCACTATTGTATTAGTAATTTGGTGTATATGATTTAATCTAATATCAGAAAGTTTTTTATAGACAAGTTTTACCTGTCTTTCAATCTTTATGATATTTTGAGTTTTTACAAGTTTTTCATCTTTTTGGAAGGTTTTACCACTTTTTAACATATCATATTTCCTTGAAACTTGCCTTTGAAGTTTTCTAAGTTTCTTATTTAATCTTTTAACTTCTTTTGATTTATTAATGTTTTTAAAAGGCTCATCTATATTACTAACTATCGCTAAATCCTTGATACCTAAATCAACACCAACACTTTCATTAGTGAGTTTAATATCAGTTTTTTCCTCAACTTCCACTCCTAATGATAAATACCAATACTTTTCATTAAACTTTACTCTTGGATTTAGAACTTTTATTTTATCTTTTTTATAGTTACCAATAGGAAGTCTGCCTTCGTCTTTCATTCTCACATAACCTATTTTTTCAAGTTTGATATAATTATCTTCTACAATAAACTTGTTATTCAAATGAAAAAATGAAACTTCACACTTACCTTTTTTCTTAAATTTAGGATAAAAAGATTCTTTTTTAAAGAATTTCTTAAATGATTCTCCTAAATCTTTAAGTGCCTGTTGTGGTATTTCTGATGACACTTCTTTTAACCAACTAAATTCACTATTATTTCTTAATCTTGTAAATTCTTTTCTTAATTCATCTATTTGTAAAAATTTATTATTTTCTTCATAGTATTTATTAAGAAAAGCTAATCCCCAGTTATAAGCGAATCTTGAGGTACCAGCACTTTTAAACATTAATTCTTCTTGTCTTTTAGTGGGATATAATCTAACTTTAATTGCTTTAATCATATTTCTCACCTCTTCTAAATTTATTGTACCATAGTGATATTACATTATATACATGTTGAAATTTTAGTACAATTATTTTGAGGTGAATAAAATAATCTAATTATAACCATTCTAAAAAATTACAAGAGCACTCACAAATCAAGAGTTTCTTTTTTTCAAGTTTATTTAATTTAGCATTTGACGAATTATAAAGTATTTATATTAATTTATAGAGTTTATATCTTTTTACCTACAATCGC
>NZ_JAGWCS010000214.1:0-3911 GCF_020657705.1 Clostridioides sp. ZZV15-6598
CAATTAAATACTAAAAATATCTTTATAATTTGATACTAAAGACACATAAAAATAAATATTATCTTGGATAAAATTGTTTTGAATTTACATTTACACTTATATCTGTACCATTATCACTTATAACAAGTTCAAACCTACCTGATGTACTTTGAGGAACTGGAACAGTACTTAAATAACCTTTTTCTTTAAGTGATTCTACGCTTAGAGATTCTGCTATATTTTCATCATCATTAATAGCCATACTAGCTGCGGTTACTATATTAGCTGCATTTGTATAGTCTGCATTCATCTTTGCGCTTTCTTGAACTTTACCATATTTAACTAATGCTATACTAGATATAACGCCTAAAATTGTTACTACTACAATCATTTCAACAAGTGTAAACCCTTTTCGTTTTTTATTTATCAATTAAATTTTCTCTCCTTTTAAAAGTTTTATTTAGTAAAATTTATTTTTATATTAGAAACTAGTAATTGCATCAAACATGGGGATAACCATTGATAAAATAAAAGCTCCAACAATCAATCCCATGAGTACAATTATTACAGGCTCTACAAATTTCATTATCTGCTCTATCTTATTATTTAATTCATTTTCATAAAATCTGTTTATTACATCTAGACTCTTATCTAGTTTTCCACTTTCTTCACCTGTATTTGCCATTGAAACAAATAGCTTAGGAAAAATATTTGCTAGATTCAAAGACTTACCTATACTATTTCCTTTTTTTATATAATTATTAGAAATCTTTAGTCTCTCATAAATGAATTCATTATCTATGACACTTGCTGACATGTCTATTGCATCCACTATTTGTATTCCACTACTAAGTAAAATAGACAATGCTCTTGAAAATCTGGTTGTAGCTACTAATTGATTAACTCCTTTTAAAAAAGGTATTTTGAATTTAAATGAATTAATTAATTTTTTTAGGTCATTATTCATTATAAAGAAATAAATCGTTCCTATTAAAATCAATATAAAACTAAGTATTAAATAACCTAGATGATTTGTGACTATTATAGAAATTCCTATTAAAACCTTAGTTACGAAAGGTGGTTCAATCCCATTACTGGCAAAAACCACCTGAAAATTTGGTATCACAAATATAAAGATAAATATTATTGATATTATAGATAATATGATAAGTATCATTGGATAGATTAAAATAGTTATTATTTTTGTTTTTAATTTATATTCTTTATCATAATAATTAGATAAATCGCTCATTATTACATCTAAGTTTCCACTAGTTTCTCCTGCTTTTATCATACTTATAAAAAATTTAGAAAATGTTCCTGTGATTTGAAATGATTCTGCTATGGAATTCCCCTTTTGAATATGATTTGATACTGTATTAAACAAACTTTTTACTTTTTTGCTAGATTGTCCTTCAATAATTTGAAATATCTTTGTAATTTCACATCCAGATTCTAGTAAAATACCTATCTCTTTGCAAATTACTCTAAGCTCTTTATTGCTAATCTTGTTTAATACTAAGTGAATCTTGTCTAAATTATAAAATATACTTTTAGATGATTTCATGTATTATAATTCCTTCCAAATTATATTAATTATAATTAAATAAGCTCGATATTTTCTAATTTAATATGTTAATTTTATTTTATCTAGATACGATTTACAATCGAGACTTTTAATTAAAATCGATTGTATAAAGTTTAGTTGTACTATTGAATTGAATTAAATTATTTCATTTACCACTAAACATTCTTCTAATGTTGTTATTTTTTCATTTATTAGCCTTTTACAGCTATCTTCAAATGTTATCATTCCATTTTTTCTTGCTACTTCTTTAACAATACTAGAATCTTTCATATCCCTTATACATGTTTTTATATCATCATTAATTTCTAAAATTTCATAAATTGCTGTTCTACCAAAATAACCTTTATCATTACATCTCTCACAACCTACAGCTACTTTAGTATTTACATCTCCACTAAAATCATCTTTTATCATAATATCATGACTACAATGATTACAAACTTTTCTAACTAATTTTTGAGATATCACACCTATAAGAGATGCATTTAAAAGGTATGGTGGAATTTGCATTTCCAATAGTCTAGCTATAGAAGATACTGCATCATTAGTATGCAAAGTGCTTATAACTAAATGTCCTGTTATAGCAGCTCTTACTGCTATCTTAGCCGTTTCTGCATCTCTTATTTCTCCAACCATTATTATATCTGGGTCTTGTCTTAATATAGCTCTAAGACCTACATCAAAACTCAACCCTATTTTTGAATTTACTTGTATCTGACTTATTCCATCCATCTTGTATTCTACTGGATTTTCTATAGTCATTATATTTTTATTTATGCCCTTTAAATCATTTAGTAAGGAATATACTGTAGTAGTCTTTCCGCTCCCTGTAGGTCCTGTCACTAATAATATTCCAGCTCTTTTACTTATTATACGATTTATAGAGTTTATCGCTTCTTCTGAAAATCCAAGTTCTGATTTATCTTTTAAAAAAGCATCTCTATTAAGTATTCTCAAAACAATTTTTTCACCATATACAGTTGGGATTGATGAAACTCTAATGTCAATTAAGCTATCATCTAATTTTATGTCTACTCTTCCATCTTGAGGAAGTCTTTTTTCTGTTATGTCCATTGAAGCTTTTAATTTAACAACTGTAGCTAATGCTGGATAAACATCTATTAAAAACTTTGATATTTCTTTTAACTCTCCATCAACTCTCATTCTAACTATCAAATGTTCTTTAAATGGTTCTATATGTATATCACTTGCGTTCTCTTTTATAGCTTTATCTATAAGATTTTCAAATAATCTTTTTGCATAATTTTCATCAAGTTCAAAATTATTGTAATATTTTTCTATCTTCTCACTTATAAGTTCTCTTCTTTCTTTTTTTAATATAATTTCTTTCCCCGTTGCTAATCTCAAGTCTTGTAGTGCATATATATCTTCATCTTCTATTTCTACTACTAGATTATCATCTTGAAATTCTACTGGAAATACATTATACTTTTTTGCGAGCTTTTCTGGTATTAACATTGGCAAACTGCTTTCCTCTAATATAATCTTAATCACCCTTTATATACTTTAATTTATTAGGTATTTTCAGTTTTTTCATAGAGATATTTTCTTCAGCTTTTATACTAACTTTCATTGGATAAGTACTTTGTACACTATCTAAATATTTACTACCTTTATCTATGTAACTAGATAGTTTATCTTTATCACCAATACATTTTATTTCATATGGTTGTGCTACTGGAACTCCATTTATATTTATATGGCTACCTGCAAGTACAACTTCTGAGTACTGATTAATTCTTTGACCATTTATTTCTATGTATTTTCCTCCATTTGCTTTTAATTCATTTATGACTTTCACAAGGATTTTATTGTAGTCTATGCTATTGGCAATGTTTCCTGTTTTTTCATCTATGGCATCTATACTTAATACTATTCCGCTACCATTTACATCTGAATATGAAAGACTCTCCCTAAGACTTTCTATTTTAGAGATTTCATCAGAATTCTTTTGATTTTTCTTCATTGAATTAATTTCTTTATCTAATTTATCTTTCTCTTTTGCCAGTTCTTTTATAGATTTTCTTGTTATTCTTATTTCTTTTCTTATTGACTTATCCTTACTTGTATAAACTGTTTCTTCATTGCTATAATCTCTAAATATGGTTCCAACAAGCATACCTAAAATAGTACTTGCTAGTATTATAAACACATATTGTTTTTTCATACTGTATTACTCCTTACAAATTTATTTTTATATGATAATTTTCTTTAATTAAATATTAAACATTTACATATGCTTATTATCTGAACCTCCCATGACTAAAGTCACAGGGTTCCTGCTTCATAGAATTTTGCATACTAAAATATGTCTTACCAATTC
>NZ_JAGWCS010000215.1:0-3885 GCF_020657705.1 Clostridioides sp. ZZV15-6598
ATATATATGTGAAGTAAATAGTTTAATAAAATATTGTATATCTTAATTTAGATATATGAAAAATTTTTTATAAAATAATTAAGGCTTTAAAAAGTTATACTTATATCACTTTCTAGAGCCTCTAATAATAGATTTCTTTACTCATAACTATTTTGAATTTATAATACTAGTAACATCTGTTTTATTTATACTAATATTTCTAAAAACCTAATTCTAATAACCAGTTTGTAAGTTTGCTTTCTCTTTCTTTTAAATTGTCATTCCATTCATTAAACTTTCCTAATATAATTTCTCCAATGATTACACCATCAGACATAAATACTACTCGTTCTGTTTTTGCTGCAACTTTGGCATCATGAGTTACAAGCATAATGGTTGTACCAGAATTGTTGATATCTAAAAGAATGTCCATCACTTCATTTGTTACTTTAGAATTAAGTGCACCTGTTGGTTCATCTCCAAATAAGATTTCTGGAGTATTAATTAAAGCACGACATATAGCTGCTCTTTGAAGCTGACCACCAGAAACCTGAGTAATATCTTTATCTTTGATTTCTGAAATATTTGTTTTCTCCATAAGTATTTTTGCTCGCTCATTAATTATTTGGCGGCTTTCTCCCTTTCTCAAATAGGCGGAAAGGACTATATTGTCAAAAATATTTAAATTTTTTAGTAAATTACTTTGTTGAAAGATAAATCCCATTTTTTTTAATCGTATCTTAGATAATTCTTCCTCAGACATATTAGAAATCATTTTTCCGCAGAATGTAATATTTCCAGATGTGAGTTTATCCATACCACTTAAATTATAAAGTAAAGTTGTTTTTCCTGAGCCAGAAGCTCCCATAACAGATACAAATTCTCCATGTTGAATGGTTAAATCAATTCCTTTTAAAACTTGATGTATATTCTCTTTGCTGATGACATATTCTTTACTAATTTTTTTAGCCTTTATAATATTATTCATAATATACCTCTTATTCTATGATAGACATAATTTTTATTTTTTTGATTGTCATGCTGATTGCTGTGATAGCAACAGATACAGTTATAATTAAAGTTATTGGACAAATTATATATACAATTAGTGGATTTGTTATAAATTGTAAATTGGATATACCAGAAAGAAGTAGACCTGCTATTTTCTGACCAATTGTATTTGATGCAATAATTCCTAAAATAATTCCAACTGTAAGCACTAATAATGCTCTTACAATATATTGAGTTCGTATATTTTTGGTAGAAAATCCTAAACTAAGCATAATTGCAATTTGTGATGTATCTTTAGCAATCAGCATTTTGAAAAACATTGCTGTAATAAATCCAGAAATGGAAACAGATAGAATAACAGCTAGCGTTATAACAAGTCTTAATTGGCTAATAACAGAGCCTAATGTCTGACTTACATAATCATCCATATTTGTAACTTTAGCAGGATAACAATTCATTCTATACTGATCTAATTTATCTGTTAAATTAACTCCAGGTTTCATATTTAAATTTATGATATACCATAAAATTGTATCTCTTTTGCAAGGTAGCATCGCTTTTGCAGTCTTACCACCATATGTAACATCTTGATAAATGCCACTAACAGTGAGAATTAGTTCATTATCTTCTTCTGAAAAAATGGATACATTATCTCCAACACTTTTCCCTAATTCATCAGAATTTATAACAGACAGAGCAATCTCATTTTCATTTGTTGGTGCAGAACCCTTTACATATTCAAGTGGAAAAGTTGAGAAATCTCCATTTTCTATTTTCATATTTTCTATCGTCCCATCTGGGTTCACTATCTTATAAGAACTCGTTATAAAGGAAGCATACTTTTCAATATCATTGTCACTTTCAATAACCTTCAATATAGAATCAAGGTGGTTTTGAGTTTCACTTGTCTGTTGTAAATCAATGCGAATATCACTTTGACCAGCTCCCATATAAGTAATAAATTCTGGAGACTGAATAGTATTTAGAAAATTAAGTGGTACAATCATAAGAAAGATGCAGACGGCATAAACAAAGCAGAGTAAGCTATAAATGGTAAATCTTCCAGTTACTTCATTTAATCCTAAAAAGAAATTAACATTTGTTATTTTACTTTTGTATAGTTTTATATTATATCTGTTTCGTTTAGTGGTCATTGAGGTACCTGTTTTTAATGCTTCTACTGCTGATATTTTATTAAATCTTTTTAGTATTAGATTACAAAAGAATATAACTGCTATAAATACAATAACTGAGCCAATTAATGGAATAAAAACACTAAAAGCACTTTTTTCTACTGTGCCCATATAAAGATTGATATTTTCTGTAAAAAAAGTTCCAATAAATAATGAGGTTATATAACCAAAAAAACTTGCTAAAGCTGTAATCAATAGATATTTTGCAAGATACAGTTTTCGAATATTAGCACTTTGGATACCAATTGCTTTCATAACACCAATTTCACGATAATCTTCCTCAATAGTTGCAATTAATGTAAATCGTAAGCATAAAGTAGAAATTATAATAAGGAGAACGCTAATTAAGATAATAATTGCAACTACAATTCCATCAGATAATGCATTTAACACTTGATAAAGAGAATAAGTTATTGATGTTCCTGTTTGTGGAAGATTAGTTGATTGATATAACATTTCAAATTCACTAATTTTATTTATATCATTTAATAGAAACTCAATCAGGTACTCACTTTCACCCAAGTTAGCATATAAAGTATTCCAATCACCATCGCTGATTAAGAAACGCTTTGAAGTAACAAGGGAAGGGTTCATTTGTACATCACGTACAAAATCTTTTATTGTAAATTCCATGAAGAAATCACCATTGACTATTTGTATCTTATCTCCAATATTTAAATTATTTTGTTTCATGTAATAGACAGGAACCCCTATTTCTCCATTTTCTACTTGAAATATCTCATTATCCATGTTTAATAAAAAATCGAACTTACTATTTTGCCTCACAAAACTATTTTCTAAAACACTATCAGTTTGGCTTTTTTTCTCATTTCCTAGAAAAATATTCCTTCCATTGATATTTATAAGTTCAACAGTTTGTTGTTCTTTTACAGACGGAGTTGAAGCTGTAAATTCATTGATTGAGTTCTGGTTTAATTCTCCAGAATACATTTGAACATAGTGAGGTGCACGAGATTGTCTAAACAAGGAAGCCATAGAACTAGTAAGTTCCATAATAATATTTGTAGCACTAGATACTAACATAGCTGCCAGTAAAATGAATATGAATAAGGCGACTGTTACTACTTTATTTCTTGCTAAATCTTTTTGTAATATTCTTTTTAACATATTTTATCCTCGTTTCTTAAAAATTTTTGAAAATTAAAAATAGCATAAGTATATCAGTGTAAATAACTGAAGTAAGTAAAGCAAGTTGAATATAAAAAAACTCAAGTAAAGGTATCATAAGTGATTTTTTATTGATGTTATATATTGAGAAGAGATAACAATAATTACCACTATTTTTATCAAAATTTATATTAGGTAGCTTTTATGTACTTTCTTAATCACCTTTCTTAATTACATAAATATATATAACTGGTTATAATCATATTTTATCTTTAGACTGACCGTCGGTTTATATCAATAATACAGTTATATACTTCTTTTGTCAAGTAAGCTTTAAAAAAATTTATGATACCTAAATGGTGTTCAAGAATCAAAAAAAGAGATATTGAGGTATGAGAACTTATATGAATACACATAAAGTTTTTGATTTATATATTTATTTGTAAAAGTTACTGTATTAAAAATATAAGAATTTATGAATTTGTCTTTGTATCTTCATATTTTTATTATATAAAAAAGTTTGTTATAAAAAATTATATGTTAGGTAAATTACTATTTTATAGATGACTTATAG
>NZ_JAGWCS010000216.1:0-3846 GCF_020657705.1 Clostridioides sp. ZZV15-6598
GTAAATATTGGTTGGAGCTTAATGAGTCTTGATACTAATAGAATAAATAAAATTATTTCAAAACCTTGGACTAGTGACGGGTTAAATTTTAGTGAAAGAATTTGGGGTAAACATAGACCTGCTTTGGTAAATGAACTACATACTAAGCTAACTCAATCAATTATTAGAGGTGAAAATCCAAAAAATTTAGTGAATGATTTTGCTAAGAGATTTAATGTGTCTAAATCACAAGCTAAGAATTTAATAATGACTGAATCAGCTTTCTTTGCATCAGCTTCAAGAAAAGATTGTTTCAATGATTTAGATGTAGAGAAATATGAGATTATTGCCACACTAGATTTAAAAACATCAAATATATGTAGAGAACTGGATGGAAAAGTATTTGATATGAAAGACTATCAAGTTGGAATAACAGCTCCACCATTTCATTGTCATTGCAGGACAACAACAGCTCCTTGGTTTGAGGATGAAGAAGGATATAGAGCAGCAAAAGGAGAAGATGGAAAAACATATTATGTACCATCTAGTATGAAATATAAAGAGTGGTATGAAAAGACATTCATAACTGATAAAAAAGATGATATACTAAGTAATAAGAGTTGGTTAAAAGCAGATTTTCCAACTGAAAAGAAATTTAAAAAGCATGTAGAAAAACACTTAAATGAATATGGAAACATAACTGCTGAAGAATATCTATCTACAGCAAGGAATTTGCTATCAGAACAATTAAGTAATGATGTAGAAGGATTTTTAAGTAAAGATAACTTTTTATTTAAGTATAGGAAGAGCAGTAATGATTTTGCTGTTGGAAGAGCAGATGGTGAAATATCAACCTTATTTAAACCAAAGGAAGGTTATAATTACTGGTTAGAACAAATGAAAGAATATAAGGAGGTTTAGATATGAATTGTCCAGTATGTGGTAAAGATGTAGATGTATTTGATATTTGTGATAATTGTAATTGGCAAAACAGTGGACCAAAAGAAACTAATTACAAAGGACCAAATAAAATGTCATTAAAAGAAGCTAAAGAAGCTTATGAAAAAGGTAAAAAAGTAATATAAAAGCACTTACTAAATGATGAATTGGTAGGTGCTTTTATTATGTAAAAATGAAAGGAGAGTTGTATTGTTGAAAGAATATATAGTTTGGTTTAAAAGTGGGAATAGCATATCTGGAATGGTAGATGAAGATGTTGCTGATAAGTTAATGCAAGATTTTATTGAGGTTGACTCAGATTGTAGGAACTTGAAAGGATATTTAGATGAAGATGGAACAACAATAATAGATTTATCGCAAATAGAAGCTATATCAATAAATAATTGTAGTGAGAATAATAATATTGGTTTTAGTAAGTCCTAGATAGGACTTTTTTATTTTGTAAAAAACGAAAGGAGACATTTAAAATGGATTGGTTAAAAGAATTACTGGAAGAAATAAAAATAGAAGATAACAAGTTTGATGTAGCTTCTCTTCAAAAATCTATAGAAAAGAAAATAAAAGAGACTACAGTTAACAAAGAAGATTACGAAAATCTTGAAATACAATTAAACGCAGCAAATGAGACAATTGAAGGTTTTAAAGGAGTTATGACACAACAAGAGGTTGAACAATTAAAAGCAACTTATGAAGCTGAAATAAAACAGATAAGGAGGGATTCTATTGATGAAAGATTACTAACAGAAAGTAGGGCAAGAAATAAAAAAGCAACAAAGGCATTACTTGAAGATATTGAGGAAGAAGACAATGAAAAGTATGAATCTTTAAGATTAGCACAGATTAAGAAACTACAGGAAAGTGAAGAGAGTAAGTTTTTATTTGAAGAAGTTCAAGAAACAAAAGTAAATTTTAAAGGTGTAAATCCAGCAGAAAGTAATCCTATAGCAGAAAAAACACCAAAGGATTTTACTTATGAAGATTGGTGTAATCAATTAGAAAATTAAAGAAAAGAGGTAAATAAATATGGCAAATACAAAATTTGATGCAAAATCATTTAATGCAGAAGCATTTGGAAAGTATATGGAGTCAGCTCCAACACTAAAGAGAAATGAATTATTAAAATCAAGAGCTTTAAAATCAAACTCAGAAATTAGAAACTTATTTAGTAGTCAAACAACTACATCATATGGAAGAATACCTATGTATGGTAACTTAGAAGGGGATGCGCTTAACTATGATGGTATGACTGATATAACAGCAGATACTACTGTTACCTATGAAAGAGGAGTTGTAGTAATTGGTAGAGCTAAAGCATGGATGGAGAAAGATTTTAGTCAAGATATAACAGCAGGTGTAGATTTTATGTCTAATGTAAGAAATAAAGTAGCTTCATTTTGGGAGGATATTGACCAAGATACGCTGCTATCAATATTAAAAGGTATATTCTCAATGACAGGAACTGAAAATAAGAAGTTTGTTGATTTCCATACATCAGATATAACTAAAAATGGTGATGGGAAAGTTTCTGCTGAAAGTCTTAATACAACTATACAAAAAGCATGTGGTGATAATAAAAATAAATTTAGTCTAGCTATAATGCACAGTAGTGTAGCTACTAATTTAGAAAATTTAAATCTACTAACTTATCTAAAGTATACTGATGAACAAGGAATACAAAGAGATTTAGGTTTGGCTACATGGAATGGTAGAACTGTATTAATTGATGATAGTATGCCAGTAGAAGATGTTGCAGAAAGTACAAGTGGTGCAGGTGATGGATACACAAAATATACTACTTATATATTAGGTGATGGAGCTTTTGATTATGAGGATATAGGAGCAAAAGTTCCTTATGAAATGGATAGGGACCCTAAAACAAATGGTGGTCAAGATACTTTATATACAAGACAAAGAAAAGTATTTGCGCCTTGTGGAATTTCATACGAAAAGAAAAAGCAAGTTTCACTATCTCCAACAAAATCAGAACTTGAAGATGGTTCTAACTGGACCTTAGTAAATGATGGGTCAACAACTAAAACAAAATATATAGACCATAAGTCCATTGCAATTGCTCAAATAATATCAAAAGGTTAAATTTTATGGAAAATAATATAATTGATGATATAGAAAGAAGGCTTGAAAGCTTTAGATATACATTAAAAGATGGAGATAAATGGTTAATAGATTTTGTAAAAGAAAAGATAGAAAATATTATTAAACTAGATTGTAATATAAATGAAATTCCAAAAGAGTTATACAATATAGAAGTAGATATGATAGTTGGAGAGTTCTTATTTACTAAAAAAAATATGGGTCAATTAGATATAGAAAGTCTTAATTTTGAAGCTGTAGAAAAGTCTATATCAGAAGGTGATACAAAGGTAGATTTTGCTATAGGAAGTGGTTCTCAAACACCAGAGCAACGCTTTGATAGTTTAATAGCTTACCTTACTACTTATGGTAAGAATAAGATATTAACCTTTAGGTGCTTAAGATGGTAAACAGAACTAGAAAAGCAATAGAAATGTTATATAGAGATAAATGTACTATAGTTGAGTATCAGCCAATTAAGGACCCTATAACTAAAAGAACAAATAACAAAGAAGTAGTCATATTAGAAAATCAACCATGTAAGCTTTCATATAAAAATGTTACTTCTACAGAACAAGGAAAAGTAGCTAAGCTAGAGCAAACTATTAAACTCTTTATATCTTCAGATATAGAAATTAAAGCAGGTTCAAAACTTATTATAAATAATAAAGAATATGTAAGAAGTGGAGAATCTGCTATATACCCTAATCATCAAGAAATAATCTTAGAATTACTTAAGGATAAAGCTTAATGGCTAGATGGGGCAGTGTTGATTTTAGAGAGTTTAAAAGAGTTTGTAAGAAAATGGAGAAGCTT
>NZ_JAGWCS010000217.1:0-3765 GCF_020657705.1 Clostridioides sp. ZZV15-6598
TGTTCTGGCTTCTTATTTTCTTCTTGTTTATCCCCTTCTGGAGCCTGTTCTGGTTTCTTATTTTCTTCTTGTTTATCCCCTTCTGGAGTCTGTTCTGGCTTCTTATTTTCTTCTTGTTTATCTCCTTCTGGTTTCTGTTCTGGTTTCTGTTCTGGTTTCTTATTTTCTTCTTGTTTTCCATCTTCAGTTGTTGAATTATTTGAATTGCTTTGAATAGACCCACTGCCTTCTAATTCTGACGCATAAGATACAGCTGGATATATTGTAGTAACTATCATACTTAAAATCATAATTAAACTAATTAATAATGCCTTTTTATTTCCTTTCTTCATATAGATTGCTCCCCTCTAATCTATTCACACTTTTGTAAATATCTATAAATCCCTAATATAATTTAATTTCTTTTATCAAAAAACTATACAAAAAAAGCTATGAAATAAATAAAAATTTATATTCATAGCCGGTTGCACCACTGACTCTGTATATCCATAAGGTGCCCAGTAATAGGATATACTTCAACGTCTCTATAATTTTTTTATAAAAATAATTAAAAATTATTATATTCAAATTAAATACAGTTGTATATATCTATTATATTATGTCTATATTTTATTGTCTATATTTTTTACATTTTTTCCCTTTATTTTTTTAATCATCATTAAATGAAGTCTTTATCTACAACAATGACACAATTATATTCAGGATTCATCTCCTTAACTAGTTTTGTTATATCTTCTTTTAAATCTTCTTCTGACATACCTTTGGAGAATTCAGAAGGATTAACTACTATATCAAATACTAAATTTTTCTTACTTCCTTTTCCAACTATCCTAAAATCATGCATAGATTTTATAAGACTATTTTTTTTAAGTACTTTTTCAAGTTCTCTTTTTGCTGATATAACCTCTTCATCATCAAGGCATATAGGGTCCATATGAATTACTAAGTATATATCCAACTTTTCAGATATTTCTCTTTCTGCAGTATCTATAATTTCATGAATTTCCATTATATCTATATTCGATGGAATTTCTGCATGTATAGATGCAATACATCTTCCAACTCCATAATTATGGATTATTAAATCATGTGTACCTATTATATGTTCATAAGATAATAATAATTCTAAAATAGATTTGACCATTTCTTCATCTGGGGCTTCTCCAAGAAGAGGATTTATAGTATCTTTTACAAGAGAAAAGCCTGCATAAAGTATTACTAATGATACTACAATACCTACATATCCATCTATAGGCAAATTAGTAAATCTCGCCAAAATAAAAGATATAACTACACAACTTGATGTAAATACATCTCCTAAAGCATCTAATGACACTGCTTTTAATGCTGATGAATTAATTTTATTCCCCATAAATTTATTAAAACGGCTCAACCATATTTTAACCATTATAGATGCAATTAAAAGTATAAGTGATACTAATTCAAACTTTATAGGAACTGGATTTGTTATTCTTTCTATAGACGATTTTACAAATTGAAGTCCAACCAACATAACCATAAATGCTACTATCAATGCTGATAGATATTCTATTCTGCCATGTCCAAAAGGATGTTCTTTGTCAGCTGGTTTACTTGCTAGTTTAAACCCTATCATAGTTATTGCTGAAGATGCCATATCTGAAAGATTATTAAATGCATCTGCCATTATAGCTATACTTGATGTAAGCATACCTATAGTTACCTTTACTATAAATAAAACTAAATTAGATATTATACCTACTATTCCTGCTACATAACCATACTTATTTCTTACAACTTTATCTTGAACATTTTCACTATCTTTGATAAATGTTTTGACTAGGATTTTTGAAAACATAAAGCTTACCTCCCTGTCTTTTATTTTATTAATAAACACTAAACTTTATATCTTTACTTATGATAACACAATTTAGATATAAAATTCTTTAAACTTACTCTATATTAGTAAAATATTCTTAATTTTCTTTTCTTATAGTTAATATGAAGTAGTTTTATATATCTGACTAAAATTAATAGGTTTAATAAAATTGGTCCTAGATATTTTATACTTTTATCTAGAACCAATATTATTATTTTATACCAACTATTTTATTTAACATAATTGAACCAGTTTCTGGACTTTCAAATTCAATCGTAACATTTTTTATATTAGATAAATTTATATTTTTAAACTTGTCAAGTGGTATTACTGTATCACTTATTGGAGTATACCTTGACCAAAATTCCATAAACTTCCCTTCTACATATTCGTCTTTTATAACTTCTCCTTCAAAGTACTTCATAGCAGATACTTTATCATTTTCTACAATGATACTACTTTCTTTTCCCTTAGAATCAACTAGACTAATTTTGAAAGAAACTATATCACCTTTATTATTTAATTTACTGGGAGAGTTTAATGCCCATCTAAACTTTAATGCAGAATAATCTCCTAAGTTATTATTATTTAAAAGTAGTTCTATTTTTCCATTTTTAGATTTCCAATCAACTTGTAACAAGTCTAAATTTTCATTTACTCCAGTACTAATAAATATTTTTGCAGTATCTTTATCCAATCTCTCTGATTCAACCAATTCTTTTGCATCAACATTATTTAAATTTATATTTTTAAATGTCTTTTTATTAAATAGTTCTACAGATTCACTATATTCAACTTTATTTAAAGTTTGATATCCATACATTTTATAAGGCAATCCTTTTTTATTAAAGATAGGTGATTCACTACTATTAAACCCAAAAATAGATTTCATATAGTCAACTGCATAATTTGAGAAAAAATCTCTATGTTCTTCTTCTCCTAATTTCTCAGGATAAGTTCCATTAGTAGTCTGTGGCTTAGAAAACTCTTTTTCTCCTAAAACTGAATTGTATGCATTATGGTTTCCACCCACTAGATAAGTTAATCCTAATGGACTTTTTCTATTTTTATCTAAAGATATATTATAAAAAATATCATCTCCACTATGAACGACATCTCCATCATACTCTGAAACTATTATTGCTGTCGGTATATCAGGAAATTTTTCTATCGGGCTATTATACGCTGGTGTAAGTGATATAATTCCTTTTATCCCTTTAAATCCTTTTTGTATTTGCTCCTCTGCTATTTTAATTACACCTGAACCTGCTACAGAGTGTCCTATAAGACCAATATTATTTAAATCAACTTTATCTTTAAGATATAATCCAAATCCATTTTTCTTACCTTCGTTTATGGCTTTAAAAGTTTGTATATATGTTTGAGCTAAATAAGTTATTCTTTCATTTTCCACTGGTTCTCCATACTTAAAAGTATAATTTGTTGAAGTATCAATAGATACTCCTATGATACCATTTCTTGCTAAATCCTCAGTAAGATATTTAAATCCATCTTCAAAGTCATTTTCTCCATCTCCATGTTGTCCATGAAAGATTAATACTACAGGTGCTTTTTCTTTTATATTTTCAGGCACTGATATTATTCCTTCCATATTAAATGGTATAGATTTACCTCTTATAACCATTTCTGATGTTCCTAAATTAAATTTATTAGTTTCAACCTTATTATCACTATTTTTTGTTGAGTTTATTTCATATGATATTTTTTCATTCGATACTACATCTGAATTAGATTTATTTGCGCAACCCACAAGAAGAACACTTATCACTATTATAGATAAAATTATACTGACCCACCTTTTAAACTTCATAAATATTTTCCTTTCTATATCCCTTTAGATACAATTTTAAAATTTTTATTAATTGTATTTATTACTTAACATTCAC
>NZ_JAGWCS010000218.1:0-3619 GCF_020657705.1 Clostridioides sp. ZZV15-6598
AAGACAGTATAAAAAGACATAGATGAATTATTTTTCATTTATGTCTTTTTTATATTATTATTTTTATATTATATATTAATTAACTTGATGTTTTCTAAAGTTATTCTTAATAAAAGGTAAAAAAATAATTGATAATATTAAACCTGTAAAAATAATCATTGTAGGTAAATCTATTACTAAGCTTCCAAACCTGTAGTTTATATACTCAGAAAATGAGAATGAAATAGCATTTGATGGCAAAATTCGAAGAATCTGATTATATAGCCAGTTTGTCTCACTATATTTTAAGAACAGTGGTATAAATAGTAACACTATATCTGTAATTAAAACGGGAAAAGGCGACTTCATGCAAGAGGATAATAAAAGTGTAAATCCAATCAATGCTATTAATATCATATAGATAACCAAAATACTCAATAAGGTTGCTTGTAAAAATGTGACTGGGTATGGTGTTGAGCTTGTTGTAAGTTGTAATGGTAAATTCCATCCATCTACTCCAAAAGACAATAGAAGAATCCCAACACATATAATTGTATTTATTAGAAAAACAATTGTCCCAAATAAAAAGGAACTTATTATTTTAGCTGTTATAAGCTTTGTTTTTCCATATTTAGAAGACAATATCACTGAATCAGTGCCTGATTGATATTCTCCTGAAAATACAGAAGCTATACTTATACAGATAGCTAATATAGTGAAAATTAGTAAGTCTCTAGATAATACAAAATAATTCCATCCTTGGTAATATCCATTTAAATATGGTTCTTGTATATCTTTATTCTTAGATAGCCAAAACTCTTTTTCTTTTTGTGTGTAATTACCATGCGAATATTCCATATTTAAAATAGTATTTACTTTTTCATTTCTAGACTTATAAAAGTGACTTCCTTTTTTTAATGGCATTGATTGAAGTATGGTAGAATTAAAATCATTTGGTTCACTATATGATTCTGTTATAAAGTTATAAAATGTTTTATTTGGATAAAAGAATCTCCAATAAACATCTTGTTTAAAATTTGAAAACCCATTTTCATCTTTTACAATATTATTTGGATTATTAAATATTTTTTGATATTCTCTGATTGAGTTTTCCACTTTTTTATCTGTTATGTATCCCTTGTTTAATTTAGATTGTTGTTTTGAAAGTTCAATAGCTTGTAGCCCTCTATACTCTTTTCCATTCGTATCGTAAGATTTTTCTTGAAATGGCATTAAGGCAAAAAGAAATATACTTAAAACTAAACTTCCTAAAATAACTGCTATTGTAGATTTTCTTTTTATTATCTTTTTTAATTCAAATTTAATTAATGTAGACATGTTTATCTCCTCACACATATTTATAGTACTTCATTAAAACAATATAAATATAAATCTTCTAATGTCTCTCTTAGATTACATGCATTATCATGTGGCTTTGTATCACTTACAATTCTGAGTGTGGCAACACCTCCAGAGTGATGGATATTTGCTAAACAATATTTATTAGCCATATAATCTACTTCATTTTCATTAACTACACATTTCCATACTTTATCTTTTATTTTTGATGTTACTGCTTCTACTGAGCCATTCAAAATGAGATTTCCTTTTTTAAGGATTAAAATTTTATCTGCAATATGTTCTACATCAGATACAATATGAGTAGATAAAATTACAATCTTTTCCTTAGAGAATTCTGAAATCAAATTACGAAAACGGACTCTTTCTTTTGGGTCCAAACCTGCTGTTGGTTCGTCTAATATTAAGATTTTAGGGTCATTAAGTAATGTCTGAGCAAATCCAAGTCTTTGTTTCATACCACCAGAAAACGTTCTTATTTTTTTATTAACGACATCTGATAATCTAACCATTTCTAATAGTTCTTGTGATTTTTCTTTTGCGTAACTAGGAATTAACCCTTTTAATGAAGCTATATATAGCATAAACTCTTTTGCAGTAAAGTCAGGATAATATCCAAAGTCTTGAGGGAGATATCCAATCATATCTCTAAAATCTTCTCCCATATCTAAATTATTTTTACCATCTACCTTCACTTCTCCAGAAGTTGGTCTTAATACCCCGCAAATCATTCTCATAAGAGTTGTTTTTCCTGCTCCATTTTCTCCCAAAAACCCATATATACCTTCATTTAGTTTGAATTCTATCCTATCTACTATAATTTTGTTATCATATTGTTTTGTTAGACGTTCTAAACTTAGTTCCATACTATTCCTCCTAATACTATATATTGTTATTTATTATTTAGATAATAATGTTTTCAAATGAACAAAGATGTTTCCATGTTTTTTTTATTTCATATATTAATGTTACTGATGTCACTAAAAAAATAATTAACCATTGGTCTATTGCTTCAAATTGATATATACTATTTTTGAAAGTACCAAGCATAAATATTAACAAGGTAAGAGATATACCATAAATCATACAATAGTAATTTGTATGTTTACCTTTGTTTCTATTTATAATTTCTAAGCATCCAATACACATTAAGTTAAAAGGTACTAATATATAAATTATTATATACAAGATATTAATATCAATTATTTGTTTTGCTAGTAATAAGACAATACACATAAGTAATAAATCACTTACTCCGAAAACAATCATTCTAGTAGCAATAATTTTATGTAGTGTATTTTTAGTTGAAAATTCTATCTCTAATACACTATTGTTATATACTTTTGCTATTTCTTCTAGATTAGTTAATATAAAAAGTGGAGCTGCTATAGAAACCAAGGCTAACATCTCATAAAATGAGTTATTCTCTCTTGCTGAATCAAGTAGCAATGCACATATTGTACATAACACTAGAAATTGCATAATCCAAGTTCTTTTTCGTATAAAACCAATTTGAGACATAAAAAAATCTATCCTGTTCATTCTTTTATCAGCATTACTAAATGTTATTCTATGTACTGTTTCAATAGTATTTTCAAAAGCTGAAGCTTCATATTTAGGAACTGTATATTCCATTAAACTTTTTTTAATTTTTTTCTTGTTCATAGTTTACCTCCTTCCATATATGTTTCTAATTTTTTTAAGGCCATATTCATCCTATACTTTGTAACAGATACACTTGAACCCATAATCTTAGCTATATCCTTAAATTTTAAATCATGATAATACCGCAAAATTACTACTTCAAATTCTACCTCTGGCAATTTAGCCAAAGCTTCTTTTACAAATATTTTGTTTTCTACATCTACTAATTCTTGCTTAGACTCCTCTTTGTCTAGTGACTCTAAATAGATGGGTTGTTTTTTCTTCCAAAAATCCTTACACTTGTTTCTAGCAATAACATATAAATAATTTTCAAATTTACCATAATGTTTATAATTACTTATGTTTTTTATAACTGTTACAAATACATCTTGAGTCAAATCCTGTGCAGTCATTTGATTATCCACATGGCGATAACAATAACAATAGACGCTATTATAATGTTTTTCAATTAAAGTATCAAACAATTCTTTTTTACCCGCTTTTATTTGTGCTATAATCTTAGCATCACTCACTATTATCACCTCCATCACTATATATAACGATTCAAATTCAAAAAAAGTTAGTATTAAAAAATTTAATTTCCTATTTTTATAATTATTTATAAGTATAACTATTC
>NZ_JAGWCS010000219.1:0-3596 GCF_020657705.1 Clostridioides sp. ZZV15-6598
AATTGTTAAAATCAGTAAAAGAGAGTGAGAATACGAATAACTTAATCGATGTCTCTAGTGGTTTGGATTCAATAGCTCATGTTGGATTTGAAATAAATGATGATTCTAAATCTAATTCAAGAGGGATAAATTTTGTCATAGATGAGAAAAAAGAAGACCTAGAAAAAGGTGTGTTTATGTCAGAAGGAAGTGATAAAAAAGTTGAATATGAAAAATTAGATAGTAACAATTTTATAAGAACGAGATATAAGGTAGATAAAGATATTGATGAGTATCAAGTAAAAGTACTATCATCAAAAAGATACAAAAAAGATTTATATGTATCTGTGCTTTATGCTCCAAGTGACTCATCAGAAAAAAATGAAGAAGGTTTGAGTACTATAGATATAATAAAGATTAATACTAAAAATAAAAAAATAGAGATAATAAAAAGTATAAATGTAAGCAAGTATATTTTTGAAAAATACAACAACATACAGAGTATTGATGTAAGTTATTCTAGTAAAGATGGAGATAAAATGTATATTTTGATAGAAGCGATAAATGCAAATACATGGGACGATGTTGCTTCTAAGATCAATTTACTTGAGTATAATGTTGAAGAGAATAAAGAGAAAATAATAGAATTAAAAGGTTATGATAGAATGTCTTTGGAAAAATCAAAACTAAAAGATAGTAAATTATATATGATAATGTCAGAAAGAGATAATGTCAATAAAAGTAAAGAGGTAAATTTAATCACTTATAACGTGCTAGATGGGAGTTTAGTTGAAGATAAATATGTTTTGGATGAAAAAGAAGAAAGAAGCATTAGAAACATTGAGATTGATTCAAATAAAATCATTGTATGTACATCAAAAGCAAATTCCGTACTACCTTGGGACAATAAGACTATTTTATATATAATAAATAAAAATTCGAAAGAAATAGTGTATAAGGGAGAATTACAGTTTAATAGTTCAAATAGCAGTTTAGAATTTGAAATAAAGTAGGTGAATTGATGAGAGATTTAATGAAGTTATTTGAGTTTGATTTAAAAAGAAACATAAAAAATTATATATTTATAATCATTTGTTGCTGTTCGATTGTATTTTTAAATTTAGTGAAAAATTTAAATGATTATAACTACATAATAGAAAATGCAGTTAAAAACGAACAATTATCAAAAATAGGAAAGACAATAGAAACAGTAAGTGTCATAGGATTTTCAAGTTTTGGAAACTTAATGGGTTCTATAAAATCTTATTTTTTATTTGGTATATTTGTGTGTATTTGTTATGCTTTTTTTATTTGGTATAGAGATTTTGACATGAAAAGTAAATCCATATATACACTTGTGATGCTTCCTAAAAATAAAATTAATATTTATATATCTAAATTATTAAATGTATTGTTTCTAGTGTATAGCTACACGATATTATTTACCATAACTTTATTTATTGCAAGTAAAATACTACCTAATTATATGCTTGGTAGTGTTGCAAACTATAATTTCGTACAAGAAACAATATATAAATTAAATATTTTACTTCCATACAGCTTTGAGAACTTATTAGTAGAATATGTATTTTTACTAATAGGAGTTATATGTGTAGTATTTACATCAATTCTTATAAATAAATCTGTGTATAAGATGAGGGCTTTAATGAGTTTTCTATTTTTAGTTATAGAAATTCTAATATTTATAATTCTTGTAGAATTTATTATACCTTATGAATATAGTAATGTATTTACTGTAGTATATTCAAGTGTGAGCATATTTGTATGTAGTTTTATATCTAATAAACTTTTAAATAATAAAATTGACTTTTAGGAGGTGTATATATGAGAGAAAATAAATTAGGAAAATATACAATATGTTTTATAACAGTATGTTTATCAATGATTATCATGGCTTTAATATTGAGTTATCTTAATAAAAATAAATTATCTATAAGTACTTTAAATGGCAATATAAAGGATATAGGAAGAGTGAGTTTAGTATATACACCTAATATAAGTAAATATAATTATGAAGAAGTAATCATAAGTAAAAATGGGACAAGAAATGATACAAATCCTAAAACTAAAATTGGAAATGATTATTTGCATATTGATAAGAAATACAGCGATTTTATTGATGATAAAGGAAACGAATTTATATATAAAGATGATTTGAATATAGGAGTAGCATATACTTCTACTAAGTCTAATTCAGTATATGAAAGAAACAATTTAAATGATTATATAAAAGTTTCAAATAAAAATTTAAAAAGTGGTTTAGAAGAAAATTTTGATATTGACTTAAGAAAATCTGATTTTAAAGAAAATAGTTGGCAAACTGTTTTTAACAAAATATATAAGGGGAATTTATATATGGTGATTAGTGAAACCAATGTTTCAGGTGCTACAGTCAATAATATTTGTATATTAAAGATAGATATAAAAAATAAATCCTATAAATTATTAAATAGATTTAATTTAAATTCGCAAAGTAAATACCAACAAAGTATTAACGATATTAAATTTTCTATTGGAAGTAAACTTTATTTGGAGAGGTTAAATAACAAAGACATAAATGGTGACATTGAAGGTCCTGATAATTATTCGGATTTTATTGTATATGATATAGAAGAGAATTCTTTCGATAAAAGTAATAAATTTATGGATAATTTAAATAAAGAAAAAAATACTGAGCAAGGGGAAAGGGGCTTATTGAGTAAAACAAAGTTAGACTATATTATTAAAGATAACAAACTAAATATTATAGTTACAGATAAGAGTTGTTTTATAATTAATCTTGTTTATAGTGTTGATTCTAATGAAATTAAACTAAAAGATTATGAAAGGTTTAATTTAAAAGTAGATTATGATGAAGAACTATCTGGTGTTAGGAAAGTTAAGTTACTAGATGATAAAATATATTCTATTTCAAGTGTAAAGAGTAACATTTCAGGAGATAAAAAAGGAAGTGGAGTTACGTTTGATATAGTTGGAACCAAACCAATAAAATTTCAAGTATTTGATATAAACCTTAAAAAAACAGTATATGAGGCTGAATTGATAAATGGAGATGTAAGTTTACAAGACAAGTTGTTTTTTGTAGCAAATTAAATAATAGTATTAATCTTATAACTTTAAATTGGTATACTTTTATTATATAAAAATGAATAAATAAAAATAAAGCAAGATAATTATATGCATATTTTGATTATCTTGTCTTATTTTTATCTTTGATATAAAAGCAATTTGACTAATATCTTTTACATATTATAAATATTCCAATATTAGAATATACTTTAATTTAATTAGATATTTAGTTCACTTAAATTTGAAATGATAGTAATATAGTGGTAAAATTAATTATTAGAATATTAAAAATAATAAATGAATAATACATTATACTTGAAAAGGGGGAGAATTTTAAAATGAGCAAAAAATATATAAAAGCAGGTAATTTAATTGATTAAAAAATAGTTACGCACACTCGTGACTTTAGTCATGAGTTAGTAGCTAAAATAGTCAGCATATAGGGAAACCTATATGTAGAGATAGGATAGAACCTATCCAATACTACTTGAATTGCTGGAAACCCCTAAAGCTAACCAAACTAAAAC
>NZ_JAGWCS010000220.1:0-3595 GCF_020657705.1 Clostridioides sp. ZZV15-6598
ATAGTAATAATGTGTAAATAAACATTACTTTTTTAAGAAAAAATTAATATATTGACAAAAACTAAGAGCTCATTTAAACTAATAGTTGAGAATAATATTCAATATTAAATAATAGGGGGAGCTATGAATAAATATCTTCTAATAAATCCAGTAGCAGAAAAAATGTATGGGGAAAAGTTTAATATTATCAAAGAAACTTTGATAAAAAAAGGGTACATAATGGTTGAATGTGAGGCACAATTAGAATATGTAAAGAATCAGTACAAAGAATATGCAAAAAAGATTGAGAATACAATGTTAGATTGTAGATGTCCAGAAAGCATAAATCTTTTAAAAAGAAATAACTTGATAGATGGCTTTGAAGTTCCTATGATAGAACCAATATTGGTAAGGACTTGTAGAGTCTTATACGAAAAATATATTAAAAGTGAAGAAGATATGTTAATAGTAACCTGTCCATGTACACAATTAAGAGATTTTGCAGGTGAAAAGTTTAAGGATAAAGATAATGCTCTATTTTATACATGGAAGGAATTTGCTGAAAAGGAAGGTATAAAGTCACTTGGAAAAATAGATGAATCTCCAATTCCATTAGGGTATTTTAAGGATTCTTTTGAAAAAGTTCTTGAAGTATCAAGTGAAGATGAAATATTAAGTAAAATACAAGAAATTAAAAATGGTTCTGAGGATAAGTATGATATAGTAGAAATGTTTTATTGTAAAGATGGATGTAATAATGGAGATGGTTTGTAAATGGGCAATAAAATTAATGATAAACTTTTAAGATTAGTAAAAAGTGTTTTGATATTTTTTATAATTCTTGTATTGTGGAAAATTACAAATTATCTTGGTATTTGGAGTGAATATATACTACCACCACCTGAAAAAGTGTATAGTACATTTTTAAATATGATAAATGATGGTTCAATATTTATTAATGTATATGCAAGTATGAAAAGAGTTTTGATAGGGTTTGCAATAAGTACAATTATAGGTATTCCTTTAGGTATATTTTTTGGAATTTACGGTAAAGTTTATGAGTACTTTAAATCATTGATAAATTTTTTGAGAAATACACCACCACTTGCTCTAATACCAATGCTTATATTATGGTTTGGCATAGGTGAAGAATCAAAAATAATAATTATAATTTTGGCATCTTTTTTCCCAATCTTTACAAGTACATTAAAGGGGATTAGAAATTGTGATTTAAAGTTAATTGAAGTAGGTAGAGTATTTGAATTGTCAAAGCTTCAGATAATATTTAGAATAATCATTCCTAATGCAATTCTCGATATTGCAGTTGGTCTAAAGTTAGCACTTGGATATAGTTTTAGAGCAATTATAGGAGCTGAACTTGTAGCTGCTTCGTCAGGTCTTGGATACTTAATATCTGATGGAAAAGAAATGTCTAGAACAGATGTTGTTATTGTAGGAATAATTGTAATTGGACTTCTAGGAATAATTACAGACTATATATTTTCAATTATTGTAAAAAAGGTAAGCAAAGGAAAGATGGTGGAAGCATATGAGTAATTCAGTATGTAATTCTGGGTATATAATCAGAAATCTATCTAAAAGTTATAAAGTTGATAATGAAGAACATGTAGTGCTTAGTGATATTTGTTTAAATATAGATAGAAGTCAGATAACTGTAATTTTAGGTGAAAGTGGATGTGGTAAGACTACTTTACTTAGGGCAATTGCATCACTTGAAGATATAAATAGTGGTGAGATTAGGTTTGTAAAAGATAATAAAGAGTATAGACCTAATGTTGGCTTTGTGTTTCAAGAAAGTAGGTTGATGCCTTGGCTAAATGTAAGTGAAAATATAGCTTTTCACAATCAACAAAAAAGTACTATTTTAAATAAAATACTCAATAAGTTAAATCACTCAAAAAGTAGCATTAATAAAGGTAGAAATGATAATCTTATATATTTAAATAGCAAGAATGATTTAAGTAAATCAAACAAAAAAGATAGTATTGATATAGAAAAATATCTTAAAATGATGAACTTACAGAAATTTAAAAATTCTTATCCAAATGAGCTTTCAGGAGGTATGGCACAGAGAGTAAGTATAGCTAGAGCACTTTCTTTTAATCCAGATATGTTGTTTATGGACGAGCCTTTTTCAGCACTAGATTATTTTACAAGGATTGATATGCAAAATGAAGTTATAAGAATACATAAATCAACTAATAAAGGTGTAATATTTGTAACTCATGATATTGATGAAGCATTAAAGATAGGCAAAAAAATAGTTGTTTTTACAAATGAAAGAAAAATAGAAGAATTTAATATAGAGGATGATTATAATAGGGATTTAACTTCAAATTACTATATTAAATTAAAAAAAGATATTTTAATGACAATGAAATCAAATAAAAGCATTTAAAGAAATTAATAATATTTTAAGGAGTAAAAATATGAAATTAAAAAAACTATTGATAGGTATAACAATATTGACACTTGCGACAGCATCTTTAGCTGGATGTGCAAAAAAGAATGATGGTGAAAATCTTTCAGAAATAAATTTAACCTATGTAAAATCACCACTAAATGTACCTTCTATAATTCAAAAACAAGATGATTTATTTGGGAAAGAGTTTAAAAAAGATAATATAGCAGTTAATTTTCATGAAATAACTACAGGTCCAGAGCAAACACAGGCTTTAGCGGCTGGTGAAATAGATTTTTTACATGCACTAGGAGGTACATCAGCTTTGATAGCAGCATCTAATGGTGTAGATTTAAAAATATTAAATACTTATAGTAGATCACCAAAAGGATTTATGATTTTAACAAATAATGATTCAATAAAATCAGCAGCAGATTTAGCTGGTAAGAAAGTAGCAGGACCAAAAGGGACTATATTACATCAAGTATTAATTGCGGCACTTGATAAAGAAGGACTAAGTATGGATGATGTTGAGTTTGTTAATATGGGTATTCCAGAAGCATCAGCAGCTCTTTCTGATGGTAGTGTTGATGCTGCATTGATTGCTGGACCAGCAGCTCTTAAATCTATGAAGTCTGGAAGTAAACTTGTAGCAAATGGTGAAGGTTTAGTAGATGGTATAATAGTGACTGCTGTTAGTACAGATTTTGCTGAAAAACATCCAGAGGTAGTTGAAAGATTTATGAAAGTTGAAAAAGAAACTTTAGAATATGTAAACAATAATTTTGATGAGGCTATGGAAAAGGTAGCAAAAGAAGTTGATTTAAGCGTTGAAGAAACTAAAGAGTTATATGCTTGGTATGATTTTAGTTTAGATATAACAGATAAAGATATATCTTCTCTTGAGGATACACAAGACTTCTTAATAAAAAATGGATTACAAGAGAAAAAAGTAAACATAAAAGAATTAATATATAAAGCTAAATAGTAGTGTTGATAGTGCTAAAAGTTTAAGTTACCTTATTTAAGGTAACTTTTTCTATTCTATTGATAAAAATATATGCTAATGGTATATTTATATAGCGAATATACCTGTTTTTACTTTAAATTATTAGAGTGTTTTTAAAGAAATAATAGATTTATTTACGAATAGTAAGAAGATGTCTTTATAGTATTTTACATAATGTATTTTAT
>NZ_JAGWCS010000221.1:0-3517 GCF_020657705.1 Clostridioides sp. ZZV15-6598
ATAATATGTTTTTTACTAGTAGTCAGTATTGTAAATCCATTACAAGTAGAAGCTGAAATTATTAGCGATTTTAGTACATCTGTTTATTCAACACAAACGAATTATACATCTAGTAATGCTAAGTTTAAGACTATTAAATCTAGAAAAAGACATAGAAGCAGTAGGTCAAATAAAAGTAAAATAAAACTAAAAAAACGAAGTACAAGTAATAAAAAGCATAGAAATGGAATTATAAATAAACATAGTAACAGAAGTATAAAAAGACACAGTATAATATCAAAATTGATATTGTTAGTAATAGTGATATTTATCATTATAGCTATAATAATAGTAATACTCATTAAAAGAAATAAGAAAAGATTTTATTAAAATATAAAAATAAAATTAGTATGAGATTTATTAAGAATAATTTAAAAATTACATAAAAGAGCTAGGTAAATAATAGGAAAATGAATTAAATTATTGAAAATAAAGTTTAAAAAGTTTGAATTAGGTGTAAAATTTCAAGAAAGAAATTAGTATTGATTTTTATTAGTATTACTTTTTAGAAAATAGTTTTAGAAGTAGTATATTTAAAAAATTATAAAAATATATTGACATTTTTTAGAAAAAGTAATATGATTATTTCAATGGCAAAGCAATATATAATAAATTAAATCCTATGACAAGGAAGAGTAGTTAAATTTAGGTTCAATATAGAGAGCTAAGGATGGTGGAATCTTGGCAAGAAAAAATTTGATGAATGGGCCTTAGAGGAGTAAATCGAAATCATATTTTTGAGAGTAGACTTTATCGTCAGTCGCACGTTATAGCGAATAGGGTATGCAAGTACCTGATAATGAGATATATAAAAATTGAGTTTTATATTAAATTTTTATATAATTTAGGTGGCAACGCGGATAATCTCCGTCCTATTAATTTAGGACGGAGTTTTTTTATTTTACGAAAAATTCGATATGTAGAAGGTGGTGAAATAGATGTTATGAATTTCTAAAGCTAAAGATGATGATTTAGAAAACTGGCAAAAAAATAAATTGAAAATTAAAAAAATTAGGAGGAAATACAGCAATGAAAACAAATACAAAAAAATTAACTTTAAACGCAATACTTTTAGCAATGGGATTATTAATACATCAAATTACACCTGCTATAGGATTACCAATGAAACCAGATATACCATTAGCAATGTTATTTGTAATACTAGTTTTAAATAAAGATGACTATAAAACTTGCTTAATAGCAGGAATAGTAACAGGTATTTTTACAGCACTTACATCAAGTTTCCCAGGAGGTCAAGTTCCTAATGTAATAGATAAAACTCTTACAGCCAATATAGTATTTTTATTAATATATGTTAGCTATAAAATGCCTTTTATAAAAAATTTATCTAAAAAAACACAAGACACTATAGTAGTTGCAATTATAATGCCAATAGGAACACTTGTAAGTGGAACAATATTTTTGTTAGCTGCTCAAGCTATAGTTGGTCTTCCAGGAGCTTCTTTTACAGCTTTATTCTTGACAGTAGTATTACCAGCTGTTTTAATAAATTTAGTTGCAGGAATATTTTTATTCAAAATTGTTAATTTATCAATAAGAAGGGTTAGTTACCAAAGTTAAAATTTGATTAGATATATGATTTATAATATTTCATTTGAAACATATTTGATATAATAAAAAGTTTATTTTATAAAGATATTATGATTATTTCATTTTCTTAAATAAGATTAATTTAATGTACCTGTATAGTATAAACTGAGTACATTATTAGATATCAATAGAAATATATTTTGTAGAATTGTAAATAGATTGATTTTAAATCTATTTTTATATAAAAGTAAAGTATAATATAATAAAGGACAGCGACTTAGCTGTCTTTTATTATACTTAAAACTTTAATAATGCCTTTAAAAGATTTTTCTTATTTGATATAATTAAGGTTATGTGTAATATAAGAAATTAACTAGGAGGAATAGACGTGAGCAAAAGAAAACAAGTAACAATACCTATAGAGAAAATACAAGAACAAGATAAATATATAGAACAAATACACAGACAAAATGAAGAATACTTCAACAGAACAGGAAAGAGAAAACTCGTGTTTACTCAAACCTTTGGGTGTCAAATGAATGAACATGATTCAGAAAAACTTTGTTCAATGTTAGAAGAAATGGGATACCAAATGTCAATGATAGTTGAAGAGAGCGACCTAATAATATATAACACATGTGCAGTAAGAGAAAATGCAGAACTAAAAGTGTATGGAAATTTAGGTCAGTTAAAGCATCTAAAAGGAAAAAATCCAAACATGAAAATAGCTGTGTGTGGATGTATGATGCAACAACCACACGTTGTAGAAGAACTAAGAAAAAAATACAAACATGTAGACCTTGTATTTGGAACACATAATTTATATAAATTTCCACAATTACTTACAGAATCAATAAATTCTGACAAGATGTTAGTAGATGTATGGGATGTAGATGGAGAAGTAATAGAAGGTCTTAGAAGTAATAGAAAATTTGAATTAAAAGCATTTGTAAATATAATGTATGGATGCAATAATTTCTGTACCTATTGTATAGTTCCATATACAAGAGGAAGAGAAAGAAGCAGAACACCTGAAGATATAATTAATGAGATAAAAGAGCTTGTTTCAAATGGAACAAAAGAAATAACTTTGCTTGGACAAAATGTAGATTCGTATGGCAAAACACTTGAAAATCCAGTTACATTCTCAGAACTTTTAAGAAAAGTTAATGATATAGAAGGAGTTGAGAGAGTAAGATTTATGACATCTCATCCTAAAGACATATCTGATGAGGTGATATATGCAATTAGAGATTGTGACAAGGTGTGTGAATTTTTACATTTACCAATACAATGTGGAAGTAGTAGTCTTCTGAAAAAAATGAATAGACACTATACAAAGGAATATTATCTAGAAATAATAGAAAAAGCTAAAAAAGAAGTGCCAAATATTGCTTTTTCAACAGACTTAATGATAGGTTTTCCAGGAGAAACAGAAGAAGATTTAGAAGATACTTTAGATGTGGTTGAAAAAGTTAGATATGATTCAGCATTTACATTTATTTATTCTAAGAGACAGGGAACTCCTGCTGCTAAAATGGAAAATCAAATACCAGAAGAAATAAAACATAAAAGATTTAATAGAGTATTAGAAGCAGTAAATAGAATCTCAGCAGAGATAAATGATGAATATAAAAATAGAGTAGTTGAAGTTTTGGTCGAAGGAAGAAGCAAAAATAATGAAGATAAATTTGCTGGTAGAACTAGACAAAATAAACTTGTAAATTTTGAAGGTGGAAGTGATGATTTAATTGGAAAATTAGTTATGGTTAAAATCACTGAACCTAGAACATTTTCATTGAATGGTGTACTAGTAAATGATTAACACTGTATAAAATAATAAAATTATGTAAACTAATTGAAATAGATGTACTATAAAACAAAATATATTAAATTTTTTAATTTTAAGAACATATCATATATATTA
>NZ_JAGWCS010000222.1:0-3508 GCF_020657705.1 Clostridioides sp. ZZV15-6598
ATATATAAATTATAAATTGTTATTTAATTAATGTATAATTATATTGTTTAGAATATGATATATTATATTAATTAAAATTTTATAAGAATAAGTTATATTTATTGAAAGGAGCTTTACAAATGAACATTTACGCTCACAGAGGTTTTAGTGGAAAATATCCAGAAAACACTATTCTCGCTTTTAAAAAATGCTTAGATATGGATATATACGGAATAGAACTTGATGTTCACAAGACTAAAGATGGAAAAATTGTAGTTATTCATGATGAAACAGTCGATAGAACTTTTAATGGACATGGTTTTGTAAAAGACCTTACCTTAAGAAAATTAAAAACCTTAAACTCCTCCTTTGAGGGTTACCAAAATAATAAAGAATGTAAAATTCCAACTTTAGAAGAAGTATTAATTTTAATTTCACCTACAAACCTCATTTTAAATATAGAATTAAAAACTGACAAAGTAAATTACACTAATATAGAAAAGGATGTTTTGAAACTTATTTTAAAATACAATATGAAAAATAGAGTTCTTATATCTAGTTTTAATAGTAATAGCTTAAAAAATTTTCATAAATTAGACCCCAGTATAAAAACAGCTTTATTGTGCTACTTACCCATAAACAATGTAGTTGAATTTGCTAAATTTCTAGGAAATAGCTATCTCCATCCTCCTTTAATTTTAGTAAATGAATCTCTAGTTGAACTTTGTCATAAAAACTTACTAGGTGTTAATGTATATACTGTAAATGAAGAAGAAGATATGCTACACTGCCTAGCCCTTAATGTGGATGGCATTTTTACTAACTATCCAGATATAGCTTTAAAACTTTTACAATCAAAACAATACATCTAGTTATATAGTGTTTGCACTCCTTGACTTTTATATGATTAATGTGTACAATTTTATTAAATTTAGCTTGGAGGTATACTTATGGATAACTTATTAAACGAACTTAAAGCTTTAAAAAGTAATTTAGATAATTTACCAGTAGAAAAAATAGAAAATTACGATTTGAGTAAGACAGCTTTATTTATAATTGATGTCAATAATGGTTTTGCAAAAAAAGGTGCCTTATACTCCCCTAGAGTAGAATCTTTGATAAAGCCAATTGAAATTTTCACAAAAGAAATATCAAATAAACTAAATAAAGTAATTGCATTTACTGATTGTCATACACCCAAATCTATAGAACTTTTAAGTTATCCAGTTCACTGTTTAGAAAATGATGTGGAAAGTGAATTAGTTGACGAACTTAAATCTATAGAAAATCTACAAGTTCTACCTAAAAATTCTACTAATGGATTTTTCGCACTAGAAAATTTGGACTTTGATGGTATAGATAATATAATTATAGTTGGTGATTGTACAGATATATGTATATATCAATTTGCAATAACTCTAAAATCATATTTTAATCAACATAATATTGAAAAAAATATAGTTGTTCCTATGAATTTAGTAGACACTTATGACATTCCCAATGTTCATCCTGCGGAGATTTTGAACCTAGTATTTTTTAATAGTATGCTTCAAAATGGAATTACGGTATTAAAAGAAATTCGTTTATAATAAACACTTTATATAGGGCTACAGTTGTGATAATAAAATTATTCTATACAAATATTACTTAATACAACTAATTTAATATAAATAAAGTATGTAAATATAAAAATCGCAATTTAAATATTCTTCTACACATCTTTTGTAAGAGAATTTAAATTGCGATTTCTATTTTTTACATAATACTAATCAAACATACTGCTTCAATAGTTAAATTTATTTTTTAATAATCGTATTTATTTGTAGTTTCACACATAACTACTTTTATCTTTTTATTAAACATATTCTTATATTCTAATAAAAACTCATTTAATTCTGAGTCCATAAGATTTATTTTTTTATCACTACAAAGCATTATTTTTTCTTGATCTATTATTACATTAATATCATTTAAATCATTTTTTATGAATGTTGTTATACAACTTTTAGGTTGAATTTTTTCACCATATTTCTCATAAAATCCTGCACTCTTTTTAAACGATTCTAAATCTTCTGTAGATACTTTGCTGGAAGTATTATTACTCATAAAACCTGCTGTAGAAGGGTCAATCCCAAAATTTCTAAGTTGTTGTTCTACTTCTTCAGTGTCCATACCATATCTTTCCATGAACTGTTTTTGTATTTTCATAAACTTTTCTTGAGATATGTCATTATCTTTCATATAATCAAATATTTTTCTTGAAAATTCAGCCATCGACATCTTTCCATCCATAACAGAAAAATATAAGTTATATATGTATTGCTCAAATTTATCTACATCAGAATCTTTAACTTTGTTTTTTAATTCGTTAAAGTCAATTATTCTATCATCAGACATTTTTTATCCTCCTAGCTAAATTTTTACTTGTATAAGATTATACCATACTTCTAATATATTTATATATACACTATTTTTTTAATTTAACCATTTTTTCTGTTGCATCTAATTCACACATTCTTCCTAAAGGAATAGTTATCATTGGTATACAGTGCCCAGATTGTAGATTATATATAGCTGGCTTATTAACCTTCTGTGCAAACTCCTTCAATAGTTCTATTAAATCATCTTCTTTGATACAGTCTTTAAAATCTCCAAAAATTATACCATTGCATTCATCCAGTTTTCCTAAAGAATACAATTGAGTTAACATCCTGTCTAATTTATATTGACATTCTCCAATTTCTTCAATAAATAAAATTTTATCCTTTGCATCTATTTCATATTTAGTTCCTATTGTAGAAATTATTAGAGATAAGTTTCCTCCCATTATTATTCCCTCTGCTTTGCCTTCACATACAGTATAAATCTTTTCTTCTTTTGGATTTTCTAAATATAGGTTATCTTTAAATTCTAAAGCATCTATGAGAGATTTATAACTAAATTCATCCCATTTAGCTACATCCGCTGCCATTATTCCATGATATGGTAAAAGACCACAATTTTTATAAAAAGCTAGATTTAAACCTGTTATATCAGAAAAACCTATAAATGGTTTAGGATTTTGTTTTATTATTTCATAATTTATTTTATCTAGTATTCTTGTTGTTCCATAACCTCCTCTTAAACACATAATTATATCCACTTCTTCATCTAAGAACATCTCTTCTATATCTCTTACTCTAATATCATCATTCCCAGCTAAATAACCTTTATAATTTAGTCCACAACTTTCAGAAAATTTAACTTCATAACCATACTTCTCTAAATTGAATTTTATTTCTTCTAGACTTTTATTTCTCAATGGTCCAGAAGGCGCAATTACTCCTAACATCTAAACACCTCTTCTTCTAAAATGATATATTCTAATTTATGCTAAACATCTCTACTATAATTATAAGACATTTTATTTATACTTGATACAGTAACAAATAGTTTATAAAACTTTATAAAATAATTATAAAAATATAAACTATACTGCGTATGTAGAGAAATCTGCATAGGACACCACTTTAAAACCAGTAAATCCTAA
>NZ_JAGWCS010000223.1:0-3500 GCF_020657705.1 Clostridioides sp. ZZV15-6598
AATCTTAAAAAGTAAATTGATAGAATACAAGAATAAAATATAATTTATTATACAATGTAATTTTAAATATATAAAAATTATAATCAAGCAATTACTTATAATGTTTTAGATAAAATAAGTTTTCTATGAAGTTATGTAAATTCTTTTTAGAATTTCTAATTTCAATAAAAAATGGTATAGTGCTTTGACACTATACCATTAAAATTATTAAAGTATTTTTTAATACTTCTTCTTCCATTTTGCACTTCTTCCCCTTGCAACAACCTCTATCTTATCTTGTTTTCTCAGATTATTAAAAACTCTATTTATAGTAGGCTCTGGAATGTCAGGACATAGGTCCTTTATATCTTCTTTTGTAAAATATCCAAGAGTAGAATTTATTATTTTTTCTATTCTACTAGTTTTTGTTTGTCTTTTCTTATCAGATACATTTAAACTGTCATCTAACTTCTTATATGCAGTCAATATGGTTTCTAAAAAATATTCAATCCAGGCATTCATATCTGATTTTTCATTCCCTATAGAAGACTTCAAATAGTTTAAGTTACTATAGTACTCATATGAACTGTCATCAAATATTTTTCCTAAACTTATATATCTTCCAACTTCGTATCCATTTTTATTTAACAGCAATAATATAAGTACTCTTGCCATTTTTATATTACCTTCTTTAAATGGATGTATCAATATGAAATCTAACACAAATGCAGAAATTAATATTAATATATCAATTTCATCCTCATCTATCAATGTATTATAAGCTTCACATATTTCTTCTACAGCTTTTTCAACCTTATTAACACTTGCATCAACATTCATAAAGTCACTATTTTTTAAATTGTATTCACAAAAACCACTCTCTGATTTATAGCTTCCCCCTCTAGTAGATGAAAATTTATATAAGTATCCATGAAGTTCAAGAATTGTTTGTGAGCTTATTGGAATACTCTCATAAGCACTATTAATAGTTTTTACTACATCTCTGTATTCAACAATACTTAACTCTTCTCTACTTTTAGGTGTGACTTCATTACTTATTAATTTTTCTAAATTAAAAGTATTACTTTCTTTTTGATTTCCAATATATGTAGATTCTGAACAATCTACTAAAGATTTTTTTTCTAGACTTTCTAAAATTTCTTTTGGTTGTTTTTTGTAAAGCAGTTGTCTACCCTTATACTCATTTATCTTAGACAACATTCTAGCTACATTCATGTTTACATACATATTTTTTAATTTGCTTTTTTTTGTAAATTCCATAAAATCACTCCATAATTAGAATTTCTCTTCTTTTTGACAGCGGTTTTATTTTATCATATAATTGTATTTTTTACAATTTTTTACTTATTTATCTGAAATTATACTTTTTATTCAGTTGTTATTTCGCTTAATCTTTCACTTTTAGGTGTATATCTTTTTAACTCTCTAAATACTACTACACCTGTAATTACTGTAGCTATAAAGTCAGATACTGGTTGAGCTGTCCATACACCCTTTAAACCTAAGAATGTAGGAAGAATTATTACTGCTGGTATCAATAAAATTACCTGTCTTAGAAGACTTAATAACATTGCCATTTTTGCTTTACCTATAGATTGTATAAAGTTTGTTCCTGTAATTGATAAACCTACAATTGGTAACATAAGTAGGTATATTTTTAAACCATCTACAGATATACTCATAAGTTCAGGGTCTTTATTAAATATTCCTATAATTGCCTCTGGGAAAAGCATAATTACTACCATGCCCATGCATAAGATTATAGTAGCTACTACTAATGAACCTAAGTATGCTTTTTTAACTCTATCGTATTTTTCAGCCCCATAGTTAAAACCTATAATGGGTTGCGCTCCCTGATTTATTCCAAAGATAGGCATTAAAAATACCATTGCTATAGAAGAAATTGTAGCCATAGCTCCTATAGCTAAATCTCCACCATGAGCTTTAAGAGCAATATTTGATATTACTTGAACTAAACTTGCTGCAAGTTGCATCGCAAATGGTGACATACCTATTGCAAAGACTGCGCTTACTAATCTTTTATCTAATTTTAAATGAGATTTACTGAATTTTAAATTTGATTTTCCACTTATATAGTAGCCTATAGTTAAAATAGCTGTAAGAGCTTGAGAAGTTACTGTAGCAATTGCAGCTCCTTGTATTCCCATATTGAATCCAAATATTAACATCCAATCTAAAACTATATTAGTTAGGCATCCTATTATCATTATTCCTGCTGAAATCTTAGGGCTACCGTCAGCTCTTATTGAGTGATTTAAAGAAAAGGATAGAAGATTTACTACTGTTCCTAATAAGATGATATTTATATATGTCTTTGCATATATTAGTGTATTTTCACTTGCTCCAAATAATGTAAGTATTTTATTCGCAAATAATATCCCAAGTATCATTATTATAATTCCTGTAACTACAGCTAATGTCATTGCATTTCCTATAAGTTTTCTTGCATCTTCTACTTTACCTTGCCCAAGTTTTATTGATATAGTTGTTGTTGTTCCTATTCCTATCAACATACCAAATGCAAGTATTATTGTCATTATTGGCATCGTAACACCAAGACCTGTTATTGCAAGTGGTCCAACTCCTGGTATGTTCCCAATAAAAATTCTGTCTACCACATTATATAGACTATTTACCAGCATACCTATTATTGCCGGTATAGAGTATTTCAGTAGTAATTTACTGATTCGTTCTGTTCCTAATAATTGTTGATTATCCATCAAGTCTCCTCCTTCTTCTAATATTTAATTTTCCACATATTACAAGGGAGGTGCATATGCCCTCCCTTAATATTAACTACTTTTTAAATATTAATTTTCTATAATATATATTATATACCACTTTAATCAAAAAACCAAACTTTTCTAATATAAAATTTCTTTAGCAAATGAAAATAAAGTGAATATATACATGAGAGCACTAATAATATACCCAAAATTTTTAAGTTAAAACTATCATTTAGCACACTATTTAAAAAGAGTAAAGAAAATATGCTATTTATAATAGCTATGATAAAAGGTACAAAAAATAGTATCCCTATCTCTATACTAACAATCTTATTCATATTTTTAAAAGATATACCTATTTTTGATAGATTGTTGTACTTAACCTTATCAAAAGGTTCATCTGTGTATAGTCTAAAGTACAAAAAACTAAGAACTGCCATAAACAGAATCACACCTATGAAAACACCCATAAATTGAAGAATTTTACTTTGCTGTAACTCAACTAGATACATATCTGGTAAAGTTAAAAAATATGACCTAATATCCTTTCTATCTAGGTTAAAACATTTTTCTTTTAACGCTTCAGTTATATCAGCACTATTTTGCCAGTTTTCATAATCAAATCCATAAAAATTTATTTTTGAAAACTTACTTTGTATATTATTATATAAATCGTCATGTATAACTATAATTTTACTAAACATACCTGTAGGAAAAATTATCTTATTTGTTGACTTTTTTATATTTATGTTT
>NZ_JAGWCS010000224.1:0-3499 GCF_020657705.1 Clostridioides sp. ZZV15-6598
ATACTAGTAGGAAATTTACTAGACTATAGTCAAAAAGAACTATTTAAAACTATGAGATTTAAATCAGTAACACAAATTGGTGGAAATGGAAATGAAAATTCATTTAAACAAATTAAAGAAATAGCTTAATATTTTAAAACGGGTTATATTCAAATAATTTCATTTGAATATAACCCGTTTTTATTACAATTATAAAATTAATCTTTATTTATCATTCATACTTAGTAATTTATCTAAGTATACTGACTTTAGCTGCTTACTAGCCAAAGCTTTTTTGGCTGGTTCAAGTTTCAATATGGCTGATAGTATCGCTCCCATAGCTCTATGACTAACTAAGGCATTATTATCAAAAATTAGATTTTGTAATTGCCCTTTCTCGATTGCCATGAGAACTGCTCTATGTACTGAATTTGCAGGAGTTATTATTTTTTCATCTCTCTTTAATAGCATAATACTATTTTTGTGACAATTTCTAACACAAACACCACAACCTAGACATCTATCCTCATCAATTTTTATATATTCTTTATCATTTTCTTTTACTTTACTTATTGCATCTATTGGACATGCAGATATACATTTACCACACTTTACACAACTTTCATGGTTTATATTTGGTATAAAACTAGTTGTTTGTACTGGGTGAAGATTTCCAAATCTTTTTGCTGCTACTAACGCCTCACAACAGCAACCACAACAATTACATATAAATGTAACTCCTTTTCGAACATTTTCTCCACATTGAACTAAATTATGTTCATATGCCTGATGAAGTAATTCCTTACATTCTACTTTATCTACACGTCTTGCAAATTTATTGTTTATTAAAGAATTAGCTACATTATCAAATGTCATACATATATCCATAGGAGCATCACAGGCTTTTCCAACATGTTGCATTCTATGTCTACAATAACACATACTTATACCTATATGAGCTGATTCGTCAATTATATGAGTAGCTCTCTCATAATCTAAAATACTTACTTCATTATCATTAGTCAATACTTCTTCTTGAACGTAAACTCTTCCAAGTTTTGTTTCTGTTGAATAAAATAAATCTTTAATAAAGTCTTCTTCTACATTCATATACTGATAGTAAAGTTCTGATAAAAGTTTTTGGTCTATATCATGTCTTGTTCTCATCATGGCAAACTCAAAAAAACCAGCCATTGGAGGAGGCATTATATATTTTTTACCTTTTTTATCTTCTATATCTAGTATTAGCGCCCTGCTAGCTAACTTATCTAGCACTCTGTATGCTTCACTTTCACTTATACTCCAAATTTTAGCTGCTGTTTTTACTCTAAAAGGCTTTATTGGAAGTTGTGCCACTAATTTTGCCTCTTGTTCTGTAAAAAGTACATTTAGTATTTTATATAATGTATCGGATGGTGGAGCACCCTGTGGAAATTTATTTATTCTTTCCTCTAAGCTTTTATACATGTTTTTAGCAGTTATATGAGAAATAGTAATCACCTTCTTTTTCTTTTGTTTTCCAATAGAATCAAATATCTTTCCTTATTATCTAAACTCCTACTTTATATAATACCAATTCTTTCTAAATAGTTAAATACCTCTAGCAATTTATTTATTAGATTTCTTATATAAATAAAAACCGTTTAATCAGCATAATTATAGTTTATACCAATTAAACGGTTTTAATAATAATTTATATATCTATAAATTATTTTTATAGTATTTTATATACTTTCTTTTCTTATATTATCTATTATATTCTCCTTATTTAATTTATTCATAGGTATATACGCTGCTATAAAGGTTATTATAAAAACACTCACTATACATATGACAATTGCTGTCCATGGTATAACTGTAGAAAATTCAATTACACCTGAAACTAATTTATTCATAATTAATATCAGCCCAATACCAATTGGTACGCCAAACAATAACGATAAAATACCATAGATAAAACTTTCTAAGTATATCATTTTTCTAAAGCCTACAGGAGTAACACCTATTGATTGTATTATTGCTAGTTCTCTTTTTCTTAGATTTATACTTGTACTTACTGTATTTAGTATATTTGTAACACTTACTAGAGATATCACTACTATAAACCCATATACAAAAACTTTAATAGCTTTTAAATTTTGCTTTGCACTTTTGTCACTTGTATTTTCATCATGGAAATTGACATTATTTTTCTTAGCCAAAGACTCTATATTCTTCCTAGTCTGAGCACCTCCCCCTGAGTCAATAAAGACAATACCTTTCTCTAACTTTAAATCCATATTTTCAGCAACCTCATCATAAGTTATAAATTGCAATCCCATATTTTGATAACCCATTCCTAGACGTTCTTCATCTGTTATACCAAGAATTTTTATATTTACTTTTTTCTTTGAATCATTTTCGTCAGTATATTCACAAGTTACAGTATCTCCAACTTTGTAATTAGTTAGCTCTATTACTCCTTTCTTACCCTTTGATTCAAAGTAACTTTTTCTAACAAATATCACTCCATTTTCTTTAATCGCTCTTTCTTTATCAAAAGAGCCTTTTATTAAGTTTTTTGTTTTATTTTGTATTGCACTCTCTCCAGGAAAAATTAATTCATTATTGTTAAACTCATATTCATAACTATCTCCAACCTTACGTTGTTGATAATAATCTTTAATTATATTTTCTTTAGATTTATTTATTTTATCCTTACTAACTCCTATAGAAACATACTCTCCTGTAGCTACTTCAAAGTTTTTTATTCCAGGTATATTTTTTAGTTTATTTATAGTATCATCCATAGACTTAGATATTTGTCTTGAACTTAAATATAAATCATAGTTTCTTTGAGAATTCCTGATTTCTTCACCTTTTAAGAAATTCGCCATAAATCCGCTAAAAGATATAAATATTACTATACTTACTATTAAAGAAAAAAGTGTCACAATAAATTTCTTTCTATTTCTTCTTACACTTTTATATGCAAGTACACCTTCTGTTCCAAAAACTAATTTAATAAGTTTCGAATTTTTAACCTTACCTACTTTGTAATCTCCACTGCTCCTTATTACACTAAGAGGAGAAATATTAGAAGCTGTTATTGCAGGTAGGAGAATTGATATGAAAATTGTAAGCAAAACAATTATTATACTGATAATTATTATTAATGGATTGTATACTATTTGTAAACCCATCTGTGATACAACTGATTCTGTAAGATATTTATTTATAGCTTTAAATACTAAATCTATAGCTACTGTTCCAGACAATAGTCCTATTGGTATACCAATAAAACTAATTATAATGCCTTCAATAAAAACTAATCTTTTGATTTGATTAGTTGTAGCTCCTATAGAATTTAATATTCCAAACTGCTTTTTTCGTTCAGTTATAGAAATACTAAAAGAATTATATACTGTAGCAATTGTACATATAATTACTAAAATAGTTACCATAGTAATTATAGCTTTTATAGAACTATTTATATTTACATACTTACTAGCTCCCTGTAATCTCAATAAATGTTCATTAT
>NZ_JAGWCS010000225.1:0-3463 GCF_020657705.1 Clostridioides sp. ZZV15-6598
TCAGTATGGATGCTAGGATTAAATGCTGATGCAGTCTTACAAGGAGTGATTTGTTGGGGTATATCAATAGGTATAAACCAAACTTACAAACAACTAAAGGAGGAAAATAAATAATGAAAATATGTATTACAGTAGGACACAGTATTTTAAAAAATGGAGCATGCACTTCTGCTGATGGAGTAGTTAACGAGTATCAATACAATAAATCTCTTGCACCAGTATTAGTAGGTATATTTAGAAAAGAAGGGCATAAGGTAGATGTAATAATATGCCCCGAAAAGCAGTTTAAAACTAAGAATGAAGAAAAGTCTTATAAAATACCAAAGGTTAATAGTGGAGGCTATGACTTACTCATAGAACTACATTTAAATGCAAGTGATGGGCAAGGAAAAGGCTCAGAGGTGCTATATTACAGTAATAAAGGTCTAGAGTATGCAACTAGAATTTGCAATAAACTAGGAACAGTATTCAAAAATAGAGGTGCTAAATTAGATAGAGGATTATATATTTTAAATAGTTCCAAACCTACAGCAATATTAATAGAAAGTTTCTTTTGTGATAATAAAGATGATTATGAGAAGGCTAAGAAACTTGGATATGAAGGTATGGCTAAGTTAATTACTGAGGGTGTATTGAATAAAAGTATAAGTAACGAGGGAGTTAAACAGATGTATAAACATACAATAGTTTATGATGGAGAGATTGATAAAGTACTTGCAACTGTGCTTGGTTGGGGATACAATGATGGAAAAATATTAATATGTGATATAAAAGATTATGTACCAGGTAAGACAGAAAATTTATATGTTGTGGGCGGAGGAGCATGTAATAAGATAGGGGCTATAACTAAAGAAAATTATACTATGATAAAGGGCAATGATAGGTTTGACACACTTTACAAAGCGTTAGATTTTATTAATAGATAGATTTAGATGATATTGCTATGTTGTTTTTTATGCCCTATAATAGAATTGATATAATAAAATAAAGACATGGTAAGAAGTGTATAAATATTAACAAGTTTTATGTGTAAAAAAATATGAATATTTAATTATTAAGGAGTATTTTATGGCTAAATATATATACTTAGACCAAAATAAATGGATTGAATTAGCTAGATACCATACCAATAGAGAAAAAAATATAGAATTAAAAAAAATATATGATTTAGTGAATGAGAAAAGTAAATCTGGAGAGTGGATATTCCCCTTATCAATTATTCATTATGATGAGACGATAACTAGAAAACAAAAATCTCAGAGATATAGTTTGGCCAAATATATGGGTGAGATATCTAGAAATTGGACTATAGAACCTTATGGAATAAATAAATTTGAAGAACTTAAGAAGTGTGTAATTAATAGCTATAATTATACACCAATTAAACGCAATCCATTAAATATATTTGGCAAAAGTTTTGATTTTAAAAATTTAAATGAAGATAAAATTCTTAATGAAAATAATTTTTTTCTTTCTTTAATGAAAGAAGATGAAGAATGGGATATTGATGAATTAATAGAAAATAATTTTTGTTATAGAGATGCATTTGAAGCATTGAGAAAAGAAGATGCTCAAAATCCTATTCCCGAAAAACATAAGTTTGGTGTATTATTTACGCAATGTTTTGATGAAGAGTACAAAGAGATTTTAGATAAATTAAATGTTACAGAGAAACAAAAAGAAAATTTAAGTTATGATATGTATATCAAACAAAAACCAGATTCTTTTTATGTAAATATGTTTTTAATTTATCATAGTAAATTAAAAAATAAATATAGAAAAAATGATATTAATGACTATAAAGATATTGCAAGTATTTCTCAAGCTTTGCCATATTGCGATGCACTTATAACAGAGAAATACTGGAGTTCGTTGATTACAGAGCATAAATTAGACGAAAAATACAATATTTTGGTAAGTAAAAATTTAAATGACTTAAAAAAACTATTATAATGAATAAAAAGAGTTCTTATTTTTTTGAAATTCATTAATGAAACTTATCAAGAACATTACTCAACACATCTTAAAATTGATTTAAATAGCTCTTTTTAACAACATAAATTATATGATATAATAAAAAAATAGAAGTGTATTCGCAGTACACTTCTATAGTTGCAATTAAGCATTCTCATGTTGGGGAGTGCTTTTTTCATTTTTCCAAACAACATTATTTACTTCATCAATAATTATCAAATCTATCTCATTATCTTTCAAAATCTCTGTTGCAGTACAAATGAGATTATCTAAGTCAAAACTTCGAGTTATCTCTAATTGCTTGTTATTTACAATTCTTTTAAGTATATAAGTCTTAAAACACATTTATATCACCCCTTTAATTTTATTGTTAGAATTATTTCTATTAAATCAGAAATAATTTCCAACTTATTATAAATATAATGTGTCTTAAAGTGTATGTCAATATAAAATTCTAATAAAATAGAAATTTATTTTGACATTGTAGAAATATTGATGTTATCATTTACTCAAGAGAGGTGATAAGATGGTTTCATATAAACCTTTATGGAGAATGATGTTTGATAAAAATATTAAAAAAATGGAATTTAAAGAAAGAGCGAATATAAGTAATGGAACTCTTTCAAAATTAAGTAAGAATGAATATGTTGCATTAGCAGTGATTGAAAAAATATGTTTAGCTTTTGAATGTACTCCAAACGATATTATAGAAATAAAAAAAGACATAGAATAGATATTTGATAATTGTAAAATTATGTTATAATTAAATGGCAAGTTTATCTTGTGGAACTACAATCTAAGGGCGAAAGTTTTCAGAAATCACCTTCATATGAAAGGGGGTGAGTATATGAAAACACTTATGTTTATACTTGTTATAGCGTATTACATTACTATTGTAATAAAATCTATTACAACAATAGTAAAGTCTATAACAAGGTTATTAGATTCTATAAGTAGATTAAAAGAATCTTTACATAAACTAAGAAATCGTCCTGACTGCAATCAAGACGATTTCAATGAATAAATCATTACTTAAATTATTTTGAATTTGAAACTTCGCTCTAGAGCAATAGATTGTAGTTTCTTTTTTTGTTTTTGATACGAATTTACATCTTTATTATAACGCATTTTAACAAAAAATAAAACTGTGAATACTAGAAATATATTTTAATTGTTTTTTTATTAGCAACTTATTAAATGTAGATAAAACTAAAAAGGGTTACTCTAGAAAATAATGTCTATCTAATTATACTTACTTACCAATACCATCACTTGGTGCAAACAAGATTCTACCACATTTTCTCCGTACTCTAGTATAAAATCATCTAACTGTGTATCTATAAAATCACAATAATCATATGAACTACCAATATATGCAGTCAACATGTGTGTACATCTATCTATTTTATCTCTAAACATATATATTATTATCCCCCTAAAAAACTTTCATAAAAACAAAAAGAAAAATATCTTTTTGGCAACTGGCTGA
>NZ_JAGWCS010000226.1:0-3361 GCF_020657705.1 Clostridioides sp. ZZV15-6598
ATTTTATATTTTTATTTTTTCTAAGCTTTTCTAATGCTTTAAGTTTAATATTTTTAATTTGTATGTATTCTATTACTAAACTTTCATACTATTTTTATTTTATATATTAAAATCCATAGTTTAGTGTAGCTAAATAATTTTCATATTTGTACATTTAAATTTTTTATAAAAATTATTAAAATTTAATCTAGTGTTATAGAATAAATTCTATTTGTACAAACAAAAATAGAGTAGTAAATAAATTCACTACTCTAAATAAATAATTTATAGTATCATAATATTATAAACTTATAGCATTTTTTGTACATTCCTTTATATTTGCTACTTTACTCATAATTAGAACTGTCAAGAGTTCTGAAACAGCCATACTTACCCATATTCCATTTACTCCAAATAATTTAGAAAAAACAAGTAGTATAATTGGTAATAGTAAGATTGAACGTAAAACGCCTATAATATTAGAATGTATTGGCATTTCTATCGCCTGATAATACATCATCGTGGTTAAATTTTTTCCAATCATAAGATAGGCTAAATTAGCCATATTAAGTGCAACATAGGCCATTAAAATAATTTCTTTATCACTCGTAAATATTTTTATAATTTCTTTTCCAAATAAAAAGCATATTACTGTAAATATTATAGATACACAAAAGCTCATTTTTGTTGCCATATTATAATAGCCTAACATTTTTTTACTTTCTTTAGAACCAAAATTATAGCTTATAAGTGGTTGAACACCTAAAGTTATCCCCATTAAGAGATTATAAATATTAGTAGTTACATAGTTTACTACAGCATAAGCAGAAAGACCTACATCTCCAACAACTCTTGTCAAAACTATATTATGTGCAAGTATAATTATTGAAAAAGCACTCTCTGCAAAGAATGAAGGAAATCCTATATTAAATAATTCTTTTAAAACATCCTTTTCTATATTTGCTGGACCAAAAGATAACTTACCTTTTTTAAACATAAAATGAGGTAACATTATTATAAGTGTAGATAGTTGACCTAAACCACTTGCAATTGCTGCACTTTTTACACCAAATCCAAGTTTAAATATAAATATATAATTTAAAGTTATATGAAATATTGTTCCTGACACAGTAGCTATCATGGCAAGTTTTGGTCTTCCATCATTTCTTAAAAAACTGCAAAAAACAAGACCTAGCAAATTTGGGAGACAGAAAACAGCATAAAATGTTAAGTATTCAGAAGATAATCCGACTAAACTTTCTGTTGCTCCCATAATTCTAACTATATGCTCTGAAAAAAGTATACAAATTATTGTGAGAGATAAACTACCTATTATTAAAACTTTTATTACTTGTCTAAATATATTTACAGCCCTTTTCTCATCTCCAAAACCAAAATTTTTCGAAACTAGAGCTCCTCCTCCAACTGCCATTAAACTAGACAGCCCTAAAAATACCATTACAAGAGGCATTACTATACTAACAGCTGTAAGTGCTGAATCACCTAATCCTTTTCCCAAAAATATTCCATCTAATATTGTATTAAATGATGATACAAACATAGCAAGAGCTGATGGTATAGCATACTCTAAAAATTTTTTTGACATTAAAAATCTACCTCCCATAGATTATTATAATAAATATTATTTCACTATATAAAATACTAATATATCCTCTGAGGGGAGAGTCAAGTTTTTTTGTATACTATTTTTTTCTTATTTCTAATTGAACCAAGGTCTTTTCTTTTGTATCTGAATCTACTCTGGAAAGCATCCATATTTCATTAAAATTTCCAACGAGTTCTATATTATTACGCTTTGCATAATCTATTATTTTTTGATAATAATGATAAGCGTTATTCCAATTATCATCATATATAATTGTTAAATATTCACCTTCTGGTAAAATATGCTCATTTTCATATTCTTCTCTTTCTTTAAAATCTATTATGTCATCGTATAATAATGCTTTACCTTCTTTAATTACTTTCTCATATGAAATACTACCTGAGATTATAGGATATACATCATTATACTTATCTTGAATGTGTAAAATAATATGTCTCAGATACATCTCAAGTTCAACTTCATCCTTTGAATTACATTTATATATGTTTACTTTTCTTTCTTTATTGTATTTTATAAACACATTATTTAAATCATATTTCAACAATCCATTTACTTTAAATTCTATATCATTTAGATAATTTTTCACATCTGATAGTTCTTTTATTTTATTTTCTATCATTTTATTTTGTCTATCAATTGTATTCATCATAGACTCAATTGAACTATCTGAATCAATTAATTTTTTTATATCTTCAAGAGCCATACCCATAATCTTACAGTATTTAATTACATCTATACTCATAAATTGTTCTCTTGAATAATACCTATATTTATTTTCTTGATTTACATATGCTGGTTTTAATATACCTACTTTATCGTAGTATCTTAGAGTTTTTATTGATAAATCAAAAAGTTTAGATACTTCTCCTATTGAAAAATATGTTTTTATATTATCCCCCCCTTTATATTTTGCATTAAAATATTACTACATTAACCTATAAATATCAATATAAAATTAGTTGTATTTTTAATTAACTTTATATTGATATTTATAGATTAAAAATAATAAAATAATGATAGAATTATATAAAAAATAAGAGAAGCTTTTAAAAGCTTCTCTTATTCCATCTCTGCTATAGGTATCGTTTTCCAATGTTTTCTTAAAATTGCTTCAACATTTTCTGAATCCTTTGCTCTCATAAACTTCACTGCCTCAATATGTTGATTATTGCTGTAAGTTAACATTTTATACAATTCTTCTTCATTGTCGCTAGTATATGACTTTGACATAAAATTATATCTAAGAGAGTTCAACATATTTATTAACACTTGATTCTCTGATTTTGCTATGTATATATCGTGAAATTCATTGCTTAGTTTTAAGTAGTTATTGTAATTTTTATACTTTATAGAGATAGCCATCATTTCTGTTAACTCGTCCATTTTTATTAAATCTGATTCTGTTAAATTTTCTAAAGATGAAGAACCTGCTAACGCATCTAACACACCAATTACAGAATATGTGTCTAGTTTTTCCTTTTCCTGAAACTCTTTTACCACAAATCCCTTATTAGGTATCTTTTCTAGTAAATTTTCACCTGCCAACCTCGTTAGTGCTTCCCTTGCTGGTGTTCTACTAACTCCAATAGAGTTACAAATTTCAGATTCAGTAATTCTCTGATTAGCTTCATACTCTCCATTTTGGATTTTTTTTGATATATAGTCATAGACTTGAGTTGTAAGTGGATCTACTTTCATAAGACACTCCTCCATATTAAGATTATAAAAGTTAAATCTCCCTACAACTTCCTGCCC
>NZ_JAGWCS010000227.1:0-3327 GCF_020657705.1 Clostridioides sp. ZZV15-6598
AAACTATCCATTTTACAAGAAATGACTACTTTTTATTAAAACACAGTATTTGCAACATATTCACCTTTGAAATTCTATTCTATTTTTCTTCTTCTATTCATTTCGACAAATCAACACTTAATTTTCATAATTAACTAAATTGAATAATATTTAATTTAAATTTTTTAATATGTTACTTTCGCTTAATTTTTTAAGGTCATTTTTTAAATTAAAACTCTTTATAAATTCATTTATATAATTGAAATATTATATAAATGAATTTATAAAGAGTTTATATAATGAAGAAATAAATAAAATAACACTAAAGTATATATAAATAAAGCTATACTTATATATTTTAGTGTTATTTATTATCTCAATATATTTAAGAAATTTATATTTAATTTTTTAAATCTTTTCTATATAAAAGTCTCTTTCCTAATATAACTAATATAAAACTTATTACAAGAATTAAAACAAATTTAAACATATTTAAATTTGAAAAATCAACCTCAATAAACTTATATAAATTAGCTATATTTCCTGTTGCATAATGACTTACTATAACTGCTACACTATTATTTAGGAAATGTAATAACATTGATACAAATATAGAGCCAGACTTATATACACTGTATGCAAATATGATTCCTAATATTGATGTTGGAATTATTCTTATAAAATCCATATGCATAATACCAAACAATACTCCACTACAGATTATCGCTAACTTGACAGACTTAACTCCATTTTTTGATTTACTAAATGCAGAAAATATAAAACCTCTAAAAAATATTTCTTCACATATAGCTGGTAATAATCCTATTATCAATAAATTCAATAAAAATTTATCCTTCATAAAAAGAGCTTTATTTAAACTCTCAGCTACTTCCATATTTTGAGGAAATAAAAATAAAATTAACTGAGTTACAATCATAATAATGATGTATCCTCCAACCCAAAGAACAACTCCTCCTAAGAGATGTTTTAATGTTGGAATCTTTATACTAAATACTTCTCTAAAATCAGCTTTGATATAATATGCAAATATTAGTGGTAAGGCAATTATCATAACTTGTGTCATCACAATACCTGCTGTTCCAAATTTAATTTGAACCAAAGAACCAACATAAATTAAAAGAACTAATCCTACTGCATACAAAATAATCCCATCACTCACAGTTGGTATAGACCCTTTTTTTATATTACATCTTTTCTCCAAGAAAGAAAAACTCTTACTATTTCCAAAAAGTATTTCTTCAGAATTAAACATTTTAGACAGAAGTATAATTGCCAAGATAACAAAAGCTATATTTGATGTTAAAACTAGTGCTATTAGATTTAAATCACTTTTAAAAGACAATACACTTTTTATAAGTAATGATATGTTTACCACAGGTATTACAGCTGTTACTCTATCTAATACTATATTTGGTATCATAGAAACATAAGATGGTATCATAATAACCAACATAAGAGGAGTTATATAGTTTTGAGCATCTTTAAAGCTTTTTGCCAGTGAACATACACACATACTTATTGCTGCAACTACCATTGAAAACAGACATACACATATTAAAGTAGTAGCAATTGGTAAAATTAAATCTCCATAATTAAAATTTCCAAACCCAAGCTGGCTACTAAGACCTCCACTAACTAAAATAAATGCCATCGTTAGGCCCATAGATAAAATATTTAAAATTGCTGTTACTATTGCACTAAGGGAAACAGCCATATATTTTCCCATGACTAATTCTAAATTTGATATTGGTAGTGTAAATAAAGTTTCTAGTGTACCTCTTTCCTTTTCTCCAGCCATAACATCTATTGCTGGATATATTGAACCAAGTAAAACTCCTATTATTAATATAAATGGTAATATCTGCCCTAAAAAGTAGCCTGCTACTTCTTCTGTTTTTGCAATATCTATAGTACTGTATGTTATAGGTTCTAATGTACTTTGTACATCCAGTCCTTTTTCAGCTAAAGTATTTTCTACAGTAAATCTCTTGTATTTATCTAAAACAGTTTCAATTCTTTTTACAGAGTTAGAGGAATTTTCCTGAGATGAATTCGCATATATTTTATAACTCGTAGATGATTGCTTTTCTTCTATTTTTATGTAAGCATCAATTTTATTTTCTTCTAAAGACTTCTTATAATTATCAACACTTAATATTTTTATCTTGCCTTTATCATTTGTAGTATCTTTATTAGTCCCAGTATCACCCTCTAAATTATTCTCTTCTTCAATCATTGATACAAGTACTTTATTGGGTGTACTATCAAAAGCTATATTAATATCTTTACTATTCATACTATTTGCGGACATATTCATTACCTGAATCATCAGTAGCATAAGCAAAGGATATAAAAGAAGTGGTATAACAATCATCATAAATAAGGTCTTTTTGTCTCTTAATATGTCTAACATTTCTTTTTTGAATATGTATTTTACAATTTTACTTCTCATCTAAACCTCCTCCATTCTAGCAAGATTTATAAACACATCTCTCAAATTATTTACACCTGATTCTTCTTTTAAACTTTGTGGTGTTCCTGATGCAATTATTTTTCCATTATGAATCATTAAAATCTTATCACATAAAATTTCTGCTTCTTCCATATAATGAGTTGAATAAAGTACGGTTTTTCCTATTAACTTTTCATTTTTCATAAAGTCTATTATAGATGCACTACTCAAAACATCAAGACCTAATGTTGGTTCATCAAAAATATATACTTTTGGTGAATGTATTAAGCAACGAGCTATAGATGTTCTCTGCGTCTGACCAGTTGATAGATTTTCAATTCTGTTATCTATAAATTCATTCATGTCCATTACTTTTACAACATTCTCAATAGATCCTTCTATTTCTTCTTTTGTCATTTCATATAAACTTCCAAAAGTTGTTAAAAGCTCTCTAGGAGAAAGTCTTCCATACAGCTTTGTATTTCCAGATAGATATCCTATTTCCTTTTTTGCTGAATTTCTATCAACTGAATAATCATATCCAGAAACACTTATATTTCCTGATGTCGGTGTTAATATTCCTCCTAGCATTCTAAGTAAGGTTGTCTTTCCAGCACCATTTGGTCCTAATATTCCGACTATCTCACCTTCTTCAACTCTAAAAGAAATATTATTTACAGCAAGAAAGTCTTCTTTTTTAGTTTTTATTTTCTTTAATTTTTTTATCGAACTTTTATTTTTATCATCTTTTACAACTCTTGTAAAAGATTTACATAACTTATCTACCTCTATCATTTATCAACTTGCTCCTTTCTTATTTATAGATATACTGTCCCTTATCCACATCTAACGATCCCGACGACGCCTAAGGTTTT
>NZ_JAGWCS010000228.1:0-3276 GCF_020657705.1 Clostridioides sp. ZZV15-6598
TATTATAACTGTTTGTATATCTCAGAGTATTTAATTTAATTTGCTCTTTAAGCTTTGTTTTCTTCTTAAAGTATTTTTTTCTTTATAACTTTTATATAATACCATACTTGAAAAAAGAATCTTTTAATGTTTTCATTAAAAAAATGAAAACATTAATGTTAAAATAATAACGTTATCTTTAAGTGCTAAGATGAATTTATCTACAATTTATATAAAAAATAAAGTTATATATAGTTAATTTAGATGTTTGTAAAGTATATTATTACTAGTATGAATAATATAATACTAAATAAAAAATAAAATGTTAAAAAAATAACTTGAAAATGTAAAAGTAACATGCTATAATGTTAATAAATTAACATAAAAAGAAGATTATACTATTCTAGGAGGGCATTTAAATGGCTAATAAAGAACAGGTTATAATAGAAAATAAAAGGGGAGAAGAAGTTATGGCAGATAATACGTGTGTTGTAAATAATGTTGAAAATTTAGTTAAAAAATTAGCAAAAATTAGAGAAGCTCAAAAAATCTTTGCTACATATACTCAAGAACAAGTAGATAAGATTTTTTTAGCAGCATCTTTAGCAGCTAATAAGCAAAGAGTTCCTTTAGCCATAATGGCACAAAAAGAAACTGGTATGGGAATTGCTGAGGATAAAGTTATAAAGAATCACTATGCATCAGAGTATATATACAATGCATATAAAGAAACTAAAACTTGTGGTGTTATAGAGAGAGATGAAGCTTTTGGCATGACTAAAATAGCTGAGCCAATAGGAGTTATTGCAGCAGTTATACCTACAACTAATCCAACTTCTACTGCTATATTTAAATCACTTTTAGCTCTAAAAACTAGAAATGGAATAATATTTTCTCCACATCCAAGAGCAAAAAATTCTACTATAGAGGCGGCAAAGATAGTTCTTGAGGCTGCTGTTTTGGCTGGAGCTCCTGAAGGTATAATTGGATGGATTGACGAGCCATCTTTGGAATTAACTACGACTGTTATGAAGGAAGTTGATTTAACACTTGCTACAGGAGGCCCTGGAATGGTTAAATCAGCATATTCATCTGGTAAACCAGCTATTGGAGTTGGTGCAGGTAATACGCCAGCAATAATTGATGACAGTGCAGACATAAAAACTGCTGTAAATTCAATTCTTGTATCTAAGACATTTGATAATGGTATGATATGTGCTTCTGAACAATCAGTTATAGTATTAGAAAATATATATAATGAAGTTAAAAAGGAATTTAAAGAGCGTGGTGCTTACTTATTAAATAAAGAAGAAACAGAAAAATTAAGAAATGTAATTTTAGTAAATGGAGGATTAAACTCTAAAATCGTTGGTCAAACAGCTTGTACAATAGCAAAATTAGCAGGTTTTGAAGTTCCAGTTGATGCTAAAGTTTTAATAGGCGAGGTTGAATCAGTTGAAATAGAAGAAGCTTTTGCTCATGAGAAACTTTCACCAGTACTTGCAATGTATAAAGCGAATAATTTTGATGATGCAGTTAGTAAAGCAGAAAAATTAGTGGAAGATGGAGGGTTTGGTCATACATCTTCACTATATATTGACGATGTAAATCAGAGAGAAAAGCTTGATAAATTTACTAAAGCTATGAAAACTTGTAGAATTTTAATTAACACTCCTTCTTCTCAAGGTGGTATAGGTGATTTATATAATTTTAAACTAGCTCCTTCTCTTACTCTAGGGTGTGGCTCTTGGGGAGGAAATTCAGTATCTGAAAATGTAGGAGTTAAGCACTTACTTAATATTAAGACAGTAGCTGAGAGGAGAGAAAATATGCTTTGGTTTAGAGCACCAGAAAAAGTTTATTTTAAAAAAGGTTGTTTAGGAGTGGCGTTAAAAGAACTTAAAGATGTAATGAATAAAAAGAGAGCTTTTATTGTAACAGATACATTCCTTTACAATAATGGATATACTAAAACAGTTACTGACTTATTAGATGAAATGAACATCAAGCATACTACTTTCTTTGAAGTTGAACCAGACCCAACTTTAGAATGTGCAAAGATAGGTGCTAAAGCTATGAAAGAGTTCAATCCAGATGTAATAATATCTATAGGTGGAGGAAGTGCAATGGATGCAGGTAAGATAATGTGGACATTATATGAGCATCCAGAAGTAGATTTCCAAGACCTAGCAATGAGATTTATGGATATAAGAAAAAGAGTGTATACATTCCCTAAAATGGGTGAAAAAGCTAGTTTTGTAGCCATACCAACATCAGCAGGGACTGGTTCAGAAGTAACTCCATTTGCAGTTATAACTGACCAAGATACAGGAGTGAAATACCCATTAGCAGATTATGAGTTGATGCCAAATATGGCTATAGTTGATGCTGATATGATGATGAATATGCCAAAAGGATTAACTTCTGCGTCTGGTATTGATGCTTTAACTCATGCATTAGAAGCATATGTATCTATGCTTGCAACTGACTATACAAATGGTTTAGCTTTACAAGCTATTAAGAGCATATTTGAATATCTTCCACGTGCATACGATAATGGAGCAAAAGACTCAGAAGCAAGAGAAAAAATGGCAAATGCTTCTACGATGGCAGGAATGGCTTTTGCAAATGCATTTTTAGGTGTTTGTCACTCTATGGCTCACAAGTTAGGTGCTTTCCATCATGTACCACATGGTGTTGCAAATGCCCTTTTAATAACAGGTGTTATGAAATTTAATTCTTCTAATGCACCAAAGAAAATGGGAGTTTTCTCTCAATATAAGTACCCAGAGGCATTAAAGAGATACGCTGAAATAGCTTCATTCTTGGGATTAAAAGGAAATTCTGATGAAGAAAAATTCCAAAGTTTATTGATAGCTATTGAAGATTTAAAGAGTAAAGTTGGTATTCCTAAAACTATAAAAGAATTTGGTGTTGAGGAATCTAAATTTATAGATTCACTAGATGAAATGGTGATTCAAGCCTTTGATGACCAATGTACAGGTGCGAATCCAAGATATCCTCTTATGAATGAAATAAAAGAAATGTATCTAAATTCATATTATGGAAAATAAATTTACTACAAACTTACTATAAAATAAATAAACTAAAATCCTGTATACATGAGATATATAATCTCATTGTATATGGGATTTTTTATTTAAAAAAATATAAATAGTTTTGAAACTTTAATTCAAAATTCAATTAAAGAATGTTATTATAATAATTAGAATGAATCTATATGTAATATTTAGGTATATTTGTATGTAAGATAAGTAATAAATTTGTATTAAAAAG
>NZ_JAGWCS010000229.1:0-3256 GCF_020657705.1 Clostridioides sp. ZZV15-6598
AATCGCCTTATTAACAGAACACTTTTTCTTATTTAGTATCTTTTCTGCTAACTTAATTACCTGCTCCACATTTGCTAATACCATCTGTCACCTCTTTAATATATCTAACTTTCCAACCATTTTTAGTAGTCTTTCCTGTTCTTGCTAGACGAGTAATATAAAGTTCTGTAAAATATAAACATTTACTTGCTTCGACAGCACTGACAAATATTTTACTCTCTCCAGTAATGATGTTAGTACACTCTACTTTCTTACTTTTTCTTCCTTGTCCTTTGGAATTTATTCTAGCAATTAAATTTTTTTGTTTATTTTTATTTATCATTTCTCTTAGATTACATTCAATATCTCCTATATCTTTAGTTTCCAAAAACGTTCCAGCATCTACCCAAACTTTAGCCATATCTTCGCCCCCTCCTTATTCAACTGGCATTTCAAATATTTTCTCTTGTTTATGTCTAACTCTACAAGAATCTATATAATCAGTTCTTACTCCATTTTCAATAAACTTCTGTATTTCATTTAACACCTGTATAGCTCTTTCTTCTGATTTATATCTACCTATTTCTCTAGCATTTGATTCCTCTTCAAACACTGCACATACTTGTTTATTACTTATTTCAACTCTATTAACTCTCATTAAATCTAATCTATCTTGACTTCTAATTATTATCATTTCTATCCCTCCAATTTATTTAATTTATTTTAACTTCTAGGAAGTAAGATTGTATAATTACTCCCTAGACTATTTAATTTAACCGAACTTTTCTTTCTGACTTTTCTTTATAATTTTATCTAGTTCATTCTCTGAATATTGAGTAAATGTTTGTTCAAAATTAGCAAATTTATTTTTACTCAACTTATTATTAGGTCCTTTTGTTCTTTTCTTATTTTCTTGCTGTAATCTATATGATTCCAGTTGTTCGTATGTAGTAATATTCGCATCCTTCCACTTTTTAAGGATACCTTTTAAGTAAGCTAGATTCATATTCATCTTTTCAGCACATATCTCTATAGCAGATTTGAATAATCTTATATCTACATCACTAGAAATTTCTATTAACCATTCCCCTGTAACCGGATATACCACTCCTATATTTTCTTCATACAGCTTCTTAAATTCTTTTAACTCATTTTTTCCCTGTTCTTCACAAATTAACGGTTCTACTTTTTCTTTTTGTTTTTCTTTTTCTTTTTGTTTTTCTTTTTCTTCTTCTTTTTCTTTTTCTTTTTCTTTTTGTTTTTCTTTTTCTTTTTCCCCATAGTCTATAGATACTGTATCGATACTGTATCCATAGTCTATACATACTCTATACATATACTCCCTAAACTCTTTATTTTTAATGCTTTCAACCTCTTTTAAGATACAAGTACGTACTTTTGGACTTTTAGAAAAATTATGTTTACTCCAATTAATTATTAAAATTTCTTTAGTCGCAGAATCATATTTTATTTTTCCGTATTCTATAAATCTTTTGATTAACTTCTCTACAGTTTCTCTATTGTACCCTGTTTGCATTTCCATAATTTTGTATGGCAGTTCATAACACCCACATTGGCTCGCTCTCCCATTTGTAAGTAAATAATTATAAAAATATTTTTCTTCAGGAGTTAAATCTAGTACAAAAGCATCATCCCAAAAGTTAGCTTGTAAAATTCTATATTTTGCCACTCTATCACCTTCTTACTCAATATTTATATTTTCTTCAGCACTTATTTGACTATCTTCTGTATCTTCACTCTCTTTTACTTCAAAATCAACATCTATACTCTCACTTTCATCTACAACCATACTCATGTCTTCATCTATTTCAGTTTTTATTGTTTCATCACCTACCATAGCCTTTTGCAATTCTATACTAAGTGGTGCATATTTTAATAACTGTTTTATAACTGTCTTTTTAGCCATTGAATCAAAATCAGTTTGCCATGGTCCACTGCTGTAACTTTTGCTTTTACTCTTAGCAAATTCTACAATTTCCTCTTTAGTCATAAAAGAAAAGCTATGACCGCCTGTATCTAAATGACATACTGCATAATATCCAATTATTTCTCCTCTATCACCGTTTAACTTAGGTTCATGAACTAAGTCTTGGTGAAGACCATATTTAATCTCAAACTTGTCGTTTTCCCTTATTTTATGAGCATATATAGTTTTTATCTTTCCACTTCTTTGTGCTAATTCTAAAAGACCTTTATATCCAATTTGGAATTGTACCTTCTTACCATATGGTATTAAATATGCTTGACCTAAAGGTGTGTTAGGCTCAAGTCCTAATTGAGCTGATTCCATCATTGCTGCTATAAAACTCATAGGCTCACATGATTGTAACCTTGGATTGTTACTAAAAGCTGTTAGGGCAACTCTTTGAAACCTCTCACTTGAAACCATACTAGGTAAAGCTTTTTTTATCTGACTTGCCATTTTATTCATAAGTTGTTCCATACCTTTGCTTGGACTTACTTTAACTGTACTTGTTCCTGAAACTTTCTTTTCTAATGCTCCTTTTGCTTTTTCACTAGCCATATATATTACCCCCTATTTTATTTTAAATGTTCTGTATGAACTTATATTTGTATATTTTTCTGCTATATCAGGCATTTCTTCTCTAAGCTTTTTGGTATCAATGGACCTTTTGGTAGCTCCTTTCCAAGTTATTATTCTTCCGTCTAATGTAGCTAACTCAAACTCTCTCATTTCGCTTTGTATTTCTTGTTCTATTAATTGTTTTTCTCCTTTTAATTTCTTCATTTGAGAAACTATTTCATCATATCTTCTTAACTTTAAACTACCATCTTCTAGTAAATTTAGTTCTATTTTCTCTCTAACTGAGTCTTTATATCTTGCTTTTAGAAATTCACTATAAGCATCTGAACCATCAGGAATTGGTAATATATCTTTTAATACATTCTCTTCCCAAAACTCACTCTCTATTTTCATCAGATTTTCAATTACTTCTTCATCTCTATTTATCTTGTGCCATACAAACTTTTCATTTCCAAGAAGTGCTGCTATATAACAATGTGTAGCTCCTGTAACAGCCATATAGTGTAGACACTGTATTTCATAATGAAGTGGAACTCCATTTTCCCATTCTTTTATAGAAAAACTATTAGTTGTCTTACATTCTAAAAAGGCTTTCTCTCCAACTATTGCTCTATCTATATTAGCTATTGCAAAAGGATACTTTTCATTTTTCAACATTCCATTTACATTACGGACCTTAAGACCAGTTTCTTCTGTAAAAAGTTCTGCAAC
>NZ_JAGWCS010000230.1:0-2985 GCF_020657705.1 Clostridioides sp. ZZV15-6598
TTTCACAAGGAATTATGCATTTTTTTGATTTTAAGATTTATTGAGAAAACAATATTAACAGGGGGTAATTAATAAAATGGATTTTTTAAATGGTATTTTAACAGGCATTAATAATGCAGTAGTATTTGTAAACAATTACTTATGGTCTTATATTCTAATTATAATGTTAGTTGTAATTGGTATTTACTTTACTATTAAAACAAATTTTGTACAATTCAGATATTTTATAGAAATGTTTAGGCTTTTAGGTGATGGTGCAGCAAATAAAAATGCAAAAAAAGAAGGAAAAATATCTTCATTTCAAGCCTTTTGTATAAGTACATCTTCAAGAGTTGGTACTGGAAATATAGCAGGAATAGCAATTGCAGTAGTAGCAGGAGGTCCTGGTGCTGTATTTTGGATGTGGCTTATAGCATTAATTGGCTCTGCTTCAAGTTTTGTGGAGAGTACATTAGCTCAAATTTATAAAGTTAAGAATGGACCAGCTTTTAGAGGTGGACCAGCTTATTATATGGAACAAGGTTTAAATAAAAGATGGATGGGTGTTTTATTTTCAATACTTATAACTATCTGTTATGGATTTGTATTCAATGCAGTTCAAGCAAATACTGTTTCATTGGCATTTAATAATGCGTTTGGTATAAGTAAGATGGCTATGGGAATAGGTCTTGGAATTTTAACAGCAATAGTTATTTTTGGTGGTGTTCATAGAATAGCCAAAGTTTCAGAAATAATAGTTCCTGTATTTGCAGGATTATACATATTAGTTGCTTTAGCTATAGTTGTAATGAATATAACAGAAATACCAGGAGTTATATCATTAATAGTAGAAAGCGCATTTGATTTTAGAGGAATGGCAATTGGTACATTTATGGGAGTTGTAATGACTGGAGTAAAAAGAGGTTTATTTTCTAATGAAGCAGGTATGGGTAGTGCGCCTAATGCTGCTGCAACAGCACATGTAACTCATCCTGTAAAACAAGGTTTAATCCAATCTCTAGGTGTTTTTACAGATACTATAATTATATGTAGTTGTACAGCATTTATGGTATTATTATATTCAGATTATGCTAGTAGTGGAGCAACAGGAATTGAATTAGCTCAAGAAGCTTTAACTCACCATATAGGGCCAATAGGAAATATTTTTATAGCAGTTTGTATATTCTTATTTGCATTTAGTTCTATAGTAGGAAATTATTACTATGGAGAATCAAATATGGAGTTTATGAGTGGAAGTAAAACTAAACTTAATGTATTTAGAGTTTTTGTTGTAGGTATGGTTTTATTTGGTTCTCTTACTCAAGTAGAGGTAGTTTGGAATTTAGCAGATTTATTTATGGCACTGATGGCGATAATAAACTTAATAGCAATAACTCTTTTAGGTAAGTACGCATTTATTGCTTTAAAAGATTATACAAGTCAAAAAAAATCTGGAATAAAAGACCCTGTATTTATTGCAGATGAAATAGAAGGATTAGAAAATGTATCAGAGTGGCACAATGAATTATCTGATGAACGTTTAGGATAAAAAGTATTATAAAAATTATAAAGTAATCTTGATAGATTAGAGTATATTTAATTTATATGAATATAATATTTTAATTAACTTATATTACTGGAATTTTTAATTCCAGTAATATTTTTTTATCTCAAGTATGATATATTTTATTAAAAATTTTTAGTATTTAAATATAATTTAATTATTATAAATCATATATTAAAACCTCTCTTTTTAAATACTACACAATCAAATCTTGTAACTTATCTTCAAAGCTTTCTAAGTAATCACAAAATAATCTAAATTCTTCTATATTTTTGATTTCTTGTAAGTTTCTTAAGTCTATCATCATGTTGCTATATTTATGCAACATAAAACTCATATCATATATTTCACATTTAACAAATCCTTGTTGATAGTTGTATTTATAAGGTTCATATTTTGAAAAATTTGATTCAAAGTATTTTATTTTGGCATAACATAATCTGTGTATGTTGAATAAAAGAGCAAGTACAGATTCTTTAACTGCGAACTTGTGTGTGAAGTATTTTACAGTGTGGTATTTATCATGTTTAAATTCCCAAATTAAATCTTCATTCAAAGTAAGAGAATATTTTTTTATAAGGTTACGTTTTTCTAGTGTTAAATCTTGTATTGAACTTGTTTTCATAATTCAGTCCCCCATAAATATTCAATAAACAACCATTAAATTATGGTGTTCATTTATAGTTTATTATTACTTACTTAACTATATTGTATAATTAATCGAGAAAATAATAAAATAGATAATTAATATAACATTAATATATGCTATAAATAAAAACGATAGCTTTGATAGTAATATATACGAATTTATGATATTTTATATTTAGCGTTATATTTGTAGTTATTTTAAGCTTTTAAAAGTATTTCTAATTATTAACTTATATTTTAGGGGAGAGGGAGATAAATTGTTCAATAAGAATGAGTATATTGTTGTAGTATGCCGTGATTGTTTCATGTTTTATTATAAAGATAATGATTTAAAGGAGAAAATATCATTTTCAATACAGCCTATGCCAAATGTACCATTTTATCATTATCTATTTGAAGGTGATGTTGAAAACTATATTAGAAATGTACAAGCCAAAGTTTATATTAAGAAGGCAATTTTGTATGTATTAATACCCGATGACGCATTAAGTATAGACATAAGAATAATACAAGAGTTTTTCACTCAGTTAGGATGTAAAAAAATAATTTTTTCTAAACAAAATATTCTTTTAAGTAATTGTGTAGAAAACTATATTTCAATATCTTTTACTAATAGAGTCATTGCTGTTTCATATATAAAAAATGGAGGAGCTGAAGCAATAGATTTCCTCAATTACAATGAGTTTGAAACTAAAAATCTATCCTGTGTCATTAAAAGTTTACATAATGATTGTGTATATTCTAATTTTAAAACATATGTGAATGATATTGGTATTTCTAATGAATATAAAGAT
>NZ_JAGWCS010000231.1:0-2971 GCF_020657705.1 Clostridioides sp. ZZV15-6598
TCAGAAACTCCGAACTTTTTAAATTTTGGTTGCAATTCAAATTTCTGTTGTAGTCCAAAATCTTTAATTTCTCCTTTCGCTTTCTTATCTTTAAGATATAGATAGTATTCTGCTTCGTCTTTACTATCAAATTTAATTCCATCTATCATAGTTTTCTTATTGTTGTATTTACTCAATCAAATTCTCCTTTTATTTCTTAAAAATCATTAATATTTTCTAATATCATTTATAAATTTATAAACATCATGTATGCTATATCCAAACTTTTTAAATCCTTTTACGTATCTTCTTATTGAACTTGGTATACTTCTGCCTACCCTACAATTCTCATATCCTTGCCATAAGTTTTCTTTTTCCTCTTGCTTTACCATTTGAGAAACTGCTTTTTGAAACTTATTCATTATCTTTACTCCTAACCCTATTAGCTTTCTTCCTACATTCCTTACAACAATAAGCCTCCTTAGATTTTTCCTCAAGATAAAACAACTTGCCACACCAATTACATCTTCTTCTTTTCATATAATCACTTCCCTTGTTTTACTCAACTACTCTCATATTCACTTTTCCATTTTTAAAAAGTTTTATTTGATATTTTTTTCCACAATGGGGACAAGTAACTATCATTTTTTTAAACTTAGCTAATGTATAGAAATTCCTACCACATCCACTAAAACATTTACCTCCATTAAATATTTTAAATTCTCCATAGTCTCTATCTAACTCATCTGCTTCATCTCTATGTTCATTAACTATATATTTATATATCAAAGTATTCATTAAAAACACCTGCCTAATCTATTTCAATTTCGACTATAGTTCTACTTAAAAGCTTCACATTATAATTTTCTTTCATATTTTCCTCATCTTTTTTAAAAGCTCTTGCTTCTTCTAAATCAGTAAATATAGAGCTGTATATGTTCCCTTTTTCCCATTCTCTAGTTGTCTGCCAAGTCACTTTAAACTCTGTAATAACTATATTGACCACCTCTTTTATAAGTCAAAGTAAGTCTATAACGTTCTAGTTTCATTCACAATCTTACCTTGACTATTTAAATTATTTAAACCTAGACTATTTGTTTCCTTCATTTTCCATTTTAATTAATAATTCTTTTACTTCAGTAGCTTCTTCTTTTATACCTTTAATAGCTAGTTTAATTTCTTCTTTTAAGCGAATATTTAATTCCTTATTTGTAAAAGTAAGTGGTGTTTTAGTACCATTTTTTCTTACAATTGATATATTTATTTTTTTTACACTCTTCTATTTCCTTTAAATATTCTCTTAATTCTTTTTCATCTTCTTTCGCTCTCTTTATAGCTTCGACCATAGGAATAACAGCTACTTTATATCCTTCTGGAATATCATTTAAATTTATTTTCATTTTTAAATCTCCTTTTCTAACCAATTTTTATATGCTGTATCACAATCTTTACTCTCACAATCTCTTTTATCATTTATGCAACTAGCACAAATCTTTTTCCCAAATTCCTTATATACTTCTAGTTCATCAAGATTCTTTGACTTGCACATTTCTTTATTAGTCATATGCTCACTCCTTGCATTTTCTAAATGATTCAACTAACATTTCAGTTTCTCCACAAGTATCTTCTGTAAAATCTATTTGTCTCCCATTAAATTCTCTTATATAATCTGCTATATCATATACTCTTTGACATTTATGTTCTATACAATCACAAATATCTTTTATATCTATTTCTTTTGGTATTTCAACTATAACCTCATGTTCTAAAGTAACTTTTTCCTCAAGTTTATTTTTTATATTTCTAAATGCACAATACATCTCTTTTTTTATAAAATTTTCTTGTTCATCATCAGAACTCAAATTTAATTTGTATGATGAACAATCGCCAAAATCTAATTTTATTTCTATCTTATAATCATCAGAGTCTAATTTTTCCAATACTCTTTCAACGCCTTTTTTATGCTCTAATATTTTTCCAAACTCTTTAGCTCTTTTTGAAGCTACCTCATATTCTTCATATTTCATAACCTATTCCTCCCTATTTTGTTATAATAAAATCCACACACATTTTTAATCTTTCATTCAGATTTTTAATTTCCTTTTTGACATACTCATTCCATGTTTTTATTGCACGTTCTTTATTAACTGAAATTGTATAAGCATTAAAAATATTTTCTTTGCTTAGTATTTTCCCTAATTCATTTTTATCCATCTTGAAGAAATCAGTATCTCTAAAACGCATTAGATTGTCTTTGTATAACTCAATATGCTTATCAGTTATGTTGTAAATTTCAACTTCTTCTAGCCCCTCAGGACTGCATATATAAAGTTTATTCATTATTCTTCTACCTCCATATAAAGCCATTCTTTGAACCCTTTGGGACTTTCATAGCATATATAACCACAAGGTTCTCCCTCATATATACAATACTCACAAATACAATCTGTGCTTCCAAAAAAATTAGCCATTCCATCCTCATCCAAACTTTTTATCATTTCAAAGTTAGTCATTATTCCACTCCCTTCTTTATTTCAACAACAATTCATCTAAAAAATCTAAATACACAGTCAATTCCTCATCTGTCATATTATCTAGGTCTGCCGAACCTGTTTCTATTCCTTTTTCTGCTTCAACAATAAACTCTCTATATGTTTGTGTATTATCTGCTTCAAGCTCTATATCACATATTCTTTTATCTAAGTCCTCTTTTCTCATTCTTAAACCCTCCCGCATTATCACAATTTTCACTCTCTTTTAGATTCAATCTATACTCATAAATCCTACCTGCTACAAAACTAATCCCTATTAGAAGTAAACTAGCCAAGATATTCATTATATTTCATCCTTTCTATCATCAATTAATACATTAAACCCACAAGAACATTCCCTATAATATGTGTGTTCTTCAATTGTTAACTTGCCTTCATTGTTTCCAATCTTGTCATTACCACAACTAGGGCAATAGCAATATTTTTCTCCAAGTTTTATG
>NZ_JAGWCS010000232.1:0-2950 GCF_020657705.1 Clostridioides sp. ZZV15-6598
GAGGTATAGATATAAATGACAATTCATGGTTACCAAAATCTACAGTTAATGGTGGAGTAGGTTATGATTATATAGCAGTTAAGTATCGTTAATTGTCAAAGGCTTAGAGATTACTCTAAGCCTTATTTTAATACAAACAAGGAGGCTCACATGAATGAAGAACTTTTCAAAGACAATTTGAAACGACATGAGGTAACAATAAATAAGCATAATGATGAAATAGACGAATTAAAAGTAGCAAATATAGAGTCTAAAGCAGAGTTAAAGGCACTGTGCGAGAATTTAAACGCACTTACAAGTATGCTCAAGTGGCTAATTGGAACAATGATTACAACACTTGTAGGATTCTTTATATTTGCAATACAGAGAGGAATATTTTAATTAATTAGGAGGATAAGAGATGGATAATTTAATAAGTTTCATACCAGAGCAGTTGCTAATTTTAGTGGCCGCTCTCTCTATTATAGGTAAGGGCTGTAAGAAGTATAAGCAACTAGATAATAAATATATTCCAGTAGTGTTATTGATACTTGGTATAGGGTTTTCTATTTGGATGTTAGGATTAAATCCTGTTGCAGCCTTACAATGTGTAATTTGTTGGGGTATATCAATAGGTATAAATCAAACTTACAAACAGTTAAAGGATGGTGAAAAGCAATGAAAATATGTATTACAGTAGGACACAGTATTTTAAAAAGTGGTGCATGTACTTCTGCTGATGGGGTAGTTAACGAGTATCAATATAATAAATCTCTTGCGCCAGTATTAGCGGATATATTTAGAAAAGAAGAACATAAGGTAGATGTAATAATATGCCCCGAAAAGCAGTTCAAAACTAAGAATGAAGAAAAGCCTTATAAAATACCTAGAGTTAATACTGGAGGCTATGACTTACTCATAGAACTACATTTAAATGCAAGTGATGGTCAAGGAAAAGGCTCAGAGGTGCTATATTATAGTAATAAAGGTCTAGAGTATGCAACTAGAATATGTAAGAAACTAGGCACAGTATTTAAAAATAGAGGTGCTAAATTAGATAAAGGATTATATATTTTAAATAGTTCCAAACCTACAGCAATACTAATTGAAAGTTTCTTCTGTGACAATAAAGAAGATTATGAGAAGGCTAAGAAACTTGGATATGAAGGTATAGCTAAGTTAATCGTAGAAGGTGTATTAAATAAAAATATAAGTAGTGAGGGAGTTAAACAAATGTACAAACATACAATAGTTTATGATGGAGAAATTGATAAAATACCTGCAACTGTGGTTGGTTGGGGATATAATAATGGAAAAATATTAATATGTGATATAAAAGATTACATTCCAGGAAGGACAGAAAATTTATATGTTGTAGGAGGAGAAGCATGTAATAAAATAACGGATATAACTAAAGAAAAATATACTATGATAAAGGGAAATGATAGATTTGATACCCTTTATAAAGCACTGGAATTTATAAAGAAATAATGTTAAATTAATATAAAATGTATTTTATTAGTTATATTATACATCTTATATTAAAGTAAATAATAACTTTTTTTTAAGTTATTATTTACTTTAATATATATTTTATAAACAAACTTATTTTTTAGGACCTTTGTTTTTATTTCTTTTATCATACTCTCTTGCTATCTTATCTATATTTAATTCTTCTGGCAAATGTTCTTTAGTTGCTCTTACATTAGCTCTAATAAACTCATTTATTACTTTATTTAAGGTAGTTTTTTTAAGATGTGCTATAGTCTTTAACACTTTTAAATCTTCATCATCAATATATAATGTAACTTGTCCTTTTTTAGTCTTTTTATTTTCTTTTAAATCTAGTAGATTTATGCCTTGAAGTTCTGTATCTTCATTGAATTTATTTCTAATTTCCTCATCAATTTCTTTTTTATAATCCTTTTTAGGGATAGCTATTTCTTCTTCATCTAACTCAAATCTACTCATTATAATACCTCCTTATTAATAAGTTCTTCTATTAAATCATTCAATTCTTCTCTAACTTTATGTGCTTTTTTTATTTTCCTACAATAATCATCTATACTTAACTTATTTAATACACAATTTTTTACTATAGTACTTTCACTTATTTTTACATCTGCTAAATCTTTTTTTATACTATCAAATCTATCAAGATAATCCATAAAAACATCACCAGAAGTTAATTTTCTTGAAGTATAAGAATTTATTACAATTGCTCTTTTTGCTTCATTAATTTCTCCCATCTCCTCTAAGTCCTCATTATATTTTTGATAAAATAACTCGCATCCTCTTATACTTGCGATATCTTGAAATTCAAGAGGTGTTATAATACTATCTGATATAAATAGAAAGTTTCTAGCAATTAAGTCATATGAAGGAGATAAATCTATTAATATATAATCATAATTTTTAAGTGTAGAAATATTTTTCTTGAACCACTTAAAAGCAACTTTTTCTCTACTAGTTTTTATAGTTAAATACTCTGATAAAACAGATAAAGATAAATCACTTGGTATCAAATCAATATTTGGATAATCTTTTAATGGAGACTTTATTATTAATTCTTCTGCACTTATATCATCTTTAAATGCATCTAATATAGTTTTTTTATTATGTACTATCTTATATATAAATTGTGTGAAATTGGCTTGAGTATCTCCATCAAGTATGAGTACTTTTTTGTCTTTTTTTGATAAATTAAGAGCAATTAGATATGCTAATGTCGTTTTTCCAACCCCACCTTTTACATTAAATAAACTTACTATTTTCATTTCAATCCTCCCATAAATTTTATTGGTATATAGTATTATATCATACTTCCGATTGTATTCGGCATTTTTTTGAAATTTATATAAAACTTATAAATAAATTATTTTATAACTTATAAAATAATTTATTTATAAGTTTTATATAATTAACCAGATATAGCACAAATATAAAAGGAATAGATACTGTCTATTAAAAA